>CALHOU010000017.1 GCA_938035945.1 uncultured Granulosicoccaceae bacterium | reverse complement strand
GTCGGGGATGAGCGAGAGTGATTGTTGAACCGGAGTGAAAGCACCCAGCGCTTTTTGATGACAATGCCCGTGCAGTAAAACCTTCGCCGCAGGTGCCTTAAGTTCCCAGTTCAATGCATGCTTGTCTGCGTCACGCACAATAAGTTCTTCAAGCAACAATGCTTGCGATGCGACTTTGTTTGTATTGGGTCCTGGAATAAGCGTGAGATACTCATCTCTTAGGGTTAGCAGGCAACTGGGCTCTAGCCCAACAATGGGTACGCCTTTGTCGGCCCAGGGCAATAAGGCATCGACGGTGGCTTTGGCTTCCAGTTTGGCTTTATCAATCATGCCTGCTGCCAGGTAGGTTCTACCACAGCATAAGTTCTGTTTTTTCGGTGATCGCGCTATGCACACTTGGTAGCCCATGGCATTAAGCACGGCTCGTGCAGCGCGAAGGTTCTGCGGCTCAAACCAGGTGTTAAACGTATCGGCCAATAGCACAACCTGTTTTTCATTGGTATGAGGATCACTTTCATGAATGAATGGGTTAGCGACCCACGTGGGCAATTTTCGGTTTGCTGCGAATCCGGCGACAGATTGGCCGAGCTTGGCAAGAAGTGGGATTGAATTTCTTAAGTTTAAAAACCAGCGCAGCTTGTGCGCCCAGGGTGCATACCTGGGTAGATAAGCTATCAACTTATCATGCACAGAATAGCCGAGGGTGCGAGCTCGTGCGGCTTGCACCTCCAGTTTCATTTTGGCCATGTCTACACCCGTTGGGCATTCGCGTTTACATCCTTTGCATGAAACGCAAAGCTTCATGGTTTCGTGCATCGCATCAGAACTTAACGCATCGTCGCCAAGCTGACCCGATAGCGCCAGACGCAGCGTGTTGGCACGACCTCGCGTGACATCTTTTTCATCGCGAGTCACTCGGTAGGAGGGGCACATAACACCGCCTTTTAATTTACGACAAGCCCCGTTGTTGTTACACATCTCTATTGCGCCCTGCAGACCACCACTCGCGCCTGTCCATTCAGACCAATCCAGTTGCGGCTTGATGTCGATCATTTTATAACCGGGTGGATAACGAAACAGGGAACGATCATTCATGCGAGGTGCATGCACAATTTTTCCCGGATTAAATAAGTTTTCAGGGTCAAATCGAGTTTTTACTTCCTCAAACGTTTTAACCATTCGCTCACCAAACATTTTGGTGTGAAACTCAGAGCGTGAGATACCATCGCCGTGTTCACCCGAGTGTGAGCCTTTGTATTTCAACACCAAATCAAACGCTTCCTCTGCTATGTCGCGCATTGTGTTGGCATCTTCTTCAAGCTTCATATTCAACACGGGGCGCACATGCAAGCATCCAACTGAGGCGTGCGCGTACCAAGTACCAGCAGTGCCGTGTTTTTCAAACACCTCAGTTAGTCCTGCCGTGAATTCAGCTAGATCAGGTAATTCAACGGCACAATCTTCAACGAATGAAACCGGCTTACCTTCTGATTTCATCGACATCATGATGTTAAGTCCGGCTTTCCGTACCTCACCTATGCTTGCCTGCAGGGCAGGGTCAACGGCATCGATTACGCCACCCCAATTTTTTTCTTTGCCGTTCCAGCTAAAGCCTAAATCTGCCATTCGCTCATGCAGTAATTGCAGTTGGCGCACGTTTTCGTCGTGTGTATCAAAAGCAAATTCAACCAATAAAATAGCGGCGGGCTCACCGCGCACAAAACCTTCAATCGATTTTTTGTAGAGATCGATGTCCCGCGCCAATGCAATCATTGTGTTATCGACCAGTTCAACAGCGTGCGGACCGAGCTCAACCAAATGCTGTGTTGCGTCCATGGCCTGATAAAAGCTTGGAAAATGGCAAACACCGAGAACTTTGTGTTGCGGCAGCGGCGATAACTTCAGTTCAACAGCTGTTGAATATGCAAGCGTGCCTTCCGAACCGACCAGCAAGTGCGATAGGTTTGTTGAGGATGCATGGGTTAAGGCGTCAATGTTGTAGCCGCCAACTCGCCGCAATACATTCGGGAATCGTTCGTCCACCGTTGACGCTTCTCGATCACCCAGAGCTAAAAGATCTTTGACGAACGTTTGCTGCGCGTCTTGCAATTGACCTTTTTGCAATTGATTTGGGCTTGCTGACACCCGACCAAAATGCATTGACGTACCCGATGGCAGAATGGCATCTATAGAGTGAACGTTATCGCGCATGGTGCCGTAGTGGATTGATCGTTGGCCGCAGGAATTGTTGGCAGCCATCCCGCCAATGGTTGCGCGAGAGGCTGTGGATACATCAACGGGAAACCACAGTCCGTGAGGTTTAAGCACTCGATTCAGTTCATCAAGCACGATGCCAGGCTCAACAACAACGCGTCGGTTGGCAACATCCAATTCAATGATCTGATTGAAATAACGCGAGTTGTCCAGCACCAAACTATGGTTAACGGTTTGACCGCATTGTGAAGTGCCTCCGCCGCGCGGCGTTACCGGTAGTTTGAACTGCCTTGCAATGTCCAGAGCCACCTGAATGTCTTGTGTGTTTTTGGGCATGACCACACCCTTGGGCATCATCTGATAGATCGATGCATCGGTGGCGTAACGCCCGCGAGTGAAAAGGTCGGTGTACACGTCGCCAGATAGCTCGGTACTTAGAAGTCGATCAATTTCAGGGTCAAGGTTCAAGGGCGAATTTCATTGCTTTTCTTTATTGAATAACTTAATTTTGATTTCAAAATCAAGAATTGAACATTCTGGGTACTAATTAACTATGCGTCAAGTTGGTCGTCATTTCTTACAAATTCCTGGACCCAGTCCGGTTCCCGATCGAATTCTTCGTGCTATTGATATGCCGGTGATTGATCATCGCGGACCCGGATTTGCTGATCTGGGCCACCGAGTGCTTTCGGGTATTCAGGGCATATTCAAAACCAAACAACCGGTCATCATTTACCCATCGTCGGGTACGGGTGC
>CALHOU010000016.1 GCA_938035945.1 uncultured Granulosicoccaceae bacterium | reverse complement strand
CACGATGCCACGGAAGTTGCGATTGCTTTGAATGGGGCTGTGAGCGGAGGCTCTCGATCTGTGGAAGTCGACTCTGGATTTACACATCAAGAAGTACTCGAGAACTCCAACGTGAGTTACTACGTTGTTGGTGGGGACGCAGGGCTGGCTCTTGAGCCGATAAACGCTGCAACTGGTTCGGCTATGTTCGATGCAGTAAAGGAATTTATTACTGATCGTAAAGCGGCAAATTATTCTGCAAGTACTCCTGGCGCTCCCATCTCTTATACACTCAATTATCTTGCTGATAGAACTCCCGCACGGATGAGTTACAGCGTGACGGGTGATCGCCAGGATTGTACATATAGCAGGGTTGAAGGTCCTGAGCCTGAACCTGAGATACTAGATGACACAAATTTCAGGGTTTTTTTACAAAACTTGGACGACATAGCATGGGCTGAGATGGAGGTTAATGGCTCACAGTGTGAGCAGAGGACGGAGAGTATTAACAAGCGCTGGGATGTGTACAAGTGTCTGAGCGGAGGGCAAATCAACACCGTTAAAATACAGTTCCAAAAAGGAGGGGCTTTTGGCGATTCGACTGCAGAAATGTATGTGCGTAATGGTTCGGCAGCCGGAGGCAACGAACACTATAGATCGTCCACAAAAGAACATTCGGAGAATGGAGTGGATTCGTTTTACTTTAACTTTAAGATAGACATGACGGCCGATGCATTGGTGGTTGGTGAAGGGGTTTTGCCGGAGGTTTTATGCAACGGCGGCGGCATCATCGGGTCCATTTATTCAGATGAACAATGTTCAGGTCCTAAACGATATGAAAGAGTCGGTCCCATTTCTGTGTCTAGCATCTGATTGAGCGGTGAATAAAATAGTTAAATCGTCACGCAAGGTGTCATGGATAACACCTTGCGTGCAACATCGTTCGTTCAATCAGAGCATTGGATGTTGTGGTCAGCACACTGCTTTAATTAGTTTGAGCCAACTAAAATATCTTGAGTCGCCTTGATCTCTGCCCATAAGGAAGCGTCTGTTTCCATCCATCCGCATGCCTTGAACTTGGGAAAAAAGTGCTAACGAGAACATGATGACTTCAAATACGAGTGCGGCGAGCAGCATTAACATCGATTTAACATCAGTGTACTAAATCATCGAATATCCGTGGAAAAAGTAGCTGAAAACTCGTCATTATTACCGGATTTATAGAGGCTGCTAATAACAGACTGCGATATCTTGCTGCTACGTTTTGCTCTGCAAGGTCATAGGGTATGGTGGCGCCGTGTCGTAAAGCTGTCATGAATATAACAACTATGCTAGCAAGTCCGGTGATCAAACCTGCGAATATATAAAAGTTTGTATCTTCTTTGTGGCGACGACTTTTAGTGCGGATTCAAATCTCAAGTGATGCTATGAGTGTAAATGCAACCTGCTATGGCGTATTTACCCCGTTGTGTTATGGGGGTGCAGTAAAGGGCACAAAAGTGATACACGCGTTCGCGTACCTTTTCCCATCGCAGACTGAAAATCAAGTTTGTAGCCTTGGGTTCGGCAATTGTCACGCACAATACCGAGCCCTAGGCTTGTACTTGTGCTGCCGTATGATTCCATAACCTCTGCCAGCCTCGCGTCATCCATCCCAATGCCATCATCGGCAATCTCGATGTGTAACTGATTGGATTGGCGTGACAACAACATACTCACTTTATTGGCGTCGCTATGGAGAAAAGCGTTTGACAGCAGGTTAGCGAGCACGCGCATAAGGGCCAATCCATCTGTAGATACATGTGCATCAAAGTCACCTGCATTTGCATCGTATTCGAATTGATTTCCCGCGCTTTGAGCTTCAACTTCAAACATGGCAGCCACTCTATCGGTGATATCGCGCACATCAATAAGGGTTGGCAGTGTTGAATCGGCGCTATCGCCGACCCTTTTTTCCCCGGATGCGAGTTGCTCCAGGTAGTCGAGCGTTTCGGAGACGCCCGAATTCTCATCTTCAGCGCGCTCCAATGCGAGACGCAAAGCGGACAGAGGTTGGGCGAGATCATGGCTGACTGAGGCGAGGCGTGTGGCGTATTGGTCAGCCAGTTGGCGTGTTTCAGAGTAGGCACGTTCACTGATGTTCAATGCGCGTGCCGTATTGAGTTCGCGACGTGTCGCATCCACCTCGGCAAGTCGTGCTGTATCACGTTCATGAGCAATACCAGATGTACGCTGAATCAATGCAACGATAAACGCTACAGATTCTGCGACAAACAATACTCGAATCAAATCAAGCATTGACTCCGTTGCGAGCAAACCAACCGCCCTCAATAAAATGCTCACGACGATAAAGGCACCGCTCAAGAGGAACGCCCGACCACCGTAGAGTCCTTTGCGCCAAGCGAATATAGCGGTGGCAAAGTGCAGAGAGACACTACTAAGCATTCGCGGTATTTCCAGCGGGTCAAGTGCTTGAAAAACCGTAGCGTTAGTGAGTAGTCCTAAAATTGCGTAGGAGAAATTGATCACCACGAGGGTAAAGACAACGCGGTCGTATCTGGGTGCGAATCGGCGTAGTCTGAACAGAAGTCGCCCAAATTGTAATTGTGCAGCAAGCATCAGATTTAACATTGCAGCCCAAAACTGCATATCAAATGCTCTATTCTCTGCGAACACAAACCGAAACAGCTGCTGCTCCCATCCAAGGACCATGAATTGGGCTGAAATGAGGTATACAGCGAAAGACAACGCCAGTTTGAGGCCAGCAATACGATAACTGGCTAGTGTCAACAAAAGCATGCAGATCATCACAGCATGAAAAGCGCTTGAAAATGCAGCCTCACGACTCTCCACGCTAGCCACGGCATCGGCACTCAATAGCGTTAAACTCATCTTTCGCTGATTATCGTGCTCAACACGAAGTACGACCGTGGCTGATTCCTCACTTGCAAGAGCAAACTCTCCAACAATATGTCGATACGCAACTTGGCGTGCTGAATAAGGGTCGTTGCGACGTAAGTTGACAAGGTGCTCGGCAGGGGCGGACAAAGACCTGAGCAACCAAATATCGATCGACGTAAGATCAGGGAGTCCAGTATCCACGCGCAGCTCCAGCATTGATTCACTGCTGTTACGCATTACCAAGCGAAGCCATTTTGGCTTTTGTAGGCTACCTATGTCTAAAGCTGCTGTTTTGGTGCGCTGCCAGCCTTCTGAGTGAAGTGCAGTCTCGAGTGTCAATTGGCCTTCGTCCTCTACAAGCTGCTCGGTTAAGGTAACAACAGACAAATCGGTTCTGCCATCAACCTCCAGAATAGTACCCATAGGCTGCTCAAGCTGCGTACCTGCCTGGCTGCAAATGCCATAGCTCAAGGTAGTAACAGCAATACACGCAGTAATACACAGTAGCCAGGGTGTTACTTTTACCATTGAAGGTTATGTGGTCAAGTCAAAGGACGCTGCAGCGAGTATAGCCTGATCAGTCATCTAAGCTGAATGGGGTGTAGACCCCATAGAAGTCCAAAACTCCACGAAAATTAGCTGCACCTACGGTTGATGCCGATCGCTCTGCAGGCCGTGTGGACGCTCGCCATTGTATAAGCTGGCTCACTTCTCGCTTAGGACTCGCGCCGGCTCAAGGGCACACAGGATTTGATCGGATGCAGACCGGTGGGGATTCGAGTGTGGACATTTCATATTACTCTCACTATCTGCATCACAAGCATTTTGAAGTGAACTATGCCGACGGCATGGTGCCATTGGATAAGTGGTTTGGCTCGTTCCATGATGGCTCACCTGAGGCCCATGCGGCGATGAGATCTCGAATTGCTAAAAGGCATAGCGGCTGATGAGGCAGGTCATCGTGCGTAGGCGTTCGACAAGTTCCTGGTGCAAGCAGGTGCGTTCGATCGACTAAATATTCTTAAAGGCATTCATGATTTTGGTGACACGGGCTCGAGTGCCATCTGGAATATTCTGGCCACATGCAAAGCATTCCTTGTGCTGTTATCTTTTATTTGGTGTCGGCAGGATGTTCCATCGGCAACGATCAATGTGTTTTCATCGGCTGCTCGTACAGCCGGTAATAGATCCAGCTCAGCCATTTTAACGGATATGTCAGCCGTCTCTTTTGCATAGCCAAAGGAACCGGCCATTCCGCAACAACTGGACTCTACGATCTGAACTTCCATGTCGGGGATGAGCGAGAGTGACTGTTGAACCGGAGTGAAAGCACCCAGTGCCTTTTGATGACAATGCCCGTGCAGTAATACCTTCGCTGCTGGTGCTTTAAGTTCCCAGTTCAATGCATGCTTGTCTGCGTCACGCACAATAAGTTCTTCAAGCAACAATGCTTGCGATGCGACTTTGTCTGTATTGGGTCCTGGAATAAGCGTGAGATACTCATCTCTTAACGTTAGCAGGCAACTGGGTTCCAGCCCAACAATGGGTACACCTTTTTCGGCCCAGGGCAATAAGGCATCGATGGTGGCTTTAGCTTCCAGTTTGGCTTTATCGATCATGCCTGCTGCCAGGTAGGTTCTACCACAGCATAAGTTCTGTTTTTTCGGTGAACGCGCTATGCACACTTGGTAGCCCATGGCATGAAGCACTACTCGTGCAGCGCGAAGGTTCTGCGGCTCAAACCAGGTGTTAAACGTATCGGCCAATAGCACAACCTGTTTTTTATTGGTCTGTGGATCACTTTCATGAATGAATGGCTTGGCTATCCACGTGGGTAATTTTCTGTTTGCTGCGAATCCGCTGATAGATTCGCTGAGCTTAGCCAGGAGTGCGTTTGAGTTTCTTAAGTTTAATAACCAGCGAAGCTTGTGCGCCCAAGGTGCATACTTAGGTAGATAAGCAATCAACTTATCATGCACAGAATAGCCAATGGTGCGAGCTCTTGCGGCTTGCACCTCCAGCTTCATTTTGGCCATGTCAACACCCGTAGGGCATTCGCGTTTGCAGC
>CALHOU010000015.1 GCA_938035945.1 uncultured Granulosicoccaceae bacterium | reverse complement strand
ATCCGAGTCCGCAGGTTTTGCATCTAAATCGTTGAATGTGGCGTGAATCGCAGGCCCGTTTGAAGGTACCGTCACGCACGACATGTTGGCTACTTTCCGGGCAGCCGGGGCATTGTGGTCGCATATCCTTATGCTCGCGTTAGTTTTCAGTGAGTTATGAGTCTACAACAAACGTGTGTCCGCAGTGAAGTAGGCCAGTTTGAATGGGTTGCGGCGACTGGGTTCTAACGAACGGGAATTATAGCAAGGATCGAATCTGACGGACGAACATGGCTTGACGGTTTGTTTGGATTCTGCGCGCATTTGGTTTGCGTACCGCTGCAATGGCGGCCTCGTTTTCCATGCCCATTTCCACTAGCAGGCGCGCGCCAATCATGCCGGTTCGACCAAGGCCTGCATAACAATGCAGCGCTACCCGTTCACCAATGCGCAAGGCATGTCTGATTCGTTCCCCTTGCACGGCCCATTCATCTTCAAATTTTTGATCCGGAATTTCCATATCAATAATGGGTAGATGGATCCACCAAATACCTTCATTTTTGAGTAGCTGCGGCAAATCTTCAACTTTATTGCGCTTAAATTCATGCGCCTCGATAAAGGTAACCACTCCGTTAACACCCCAGTTTTTTAGCTCTTCAATATCGGCTAATAGGTGTTTGCGACTCACGCCCGACGATTGGTGTACCCGTACGCCCGGGCATGCAACCAAACCCAAGCATCCAACGGTGTTGGGTACGGCAATGGTGTCTATCACATTAGGTTCAGGCGGTCGCCCGATTCCGAATACCATATATTAAATCCAATCCCAAAACGTGTTGTGTTTATTGTTCATAATCATGTATCAATAAAGCTAGCTTCGTTCTATACCAAGGGCTTTCAAACTTGCCACCAGCTTTCTTCGTATTGCTTTACGAGCGTTAAACCACCAAAGCCTTGATGGAGTACAAAAAATGAAACTGGTTATCATGGGTGTTGTTTCACAACCAAAGTCTTCCTTATACGTTGGCGGTTCGGCTCGCATTAAATCGTAGTACGCCAATCCTGCTTCGCGGTTACATTTGATCTCCGCAAAGTGTGCAAATGTTAACGGCATGTATTTGTTCGATTCACGACGTGAGAACCCACTTTGGTAGTAGTAACAGGTTTGCTCATCGTAAAAGCAATAAATGACGGCCAGCAATGAGTTTTTCAACTTAAATTGATGAATATTTACACTGCCATTCGCAAATACTTGTGCAACTAATTGTCGATGAAAAAGGTTGAATTTCTCAGATGCAAAAACACTCTTGCGCGATTTTGTTGCTTGGCGCTCATGATTCAATTCTGCTAAGAGTACGAACGCCTGATTAAGTTCGTCTGCACTGCTAACCGATGATTGCGTGAGTCCACCTTCCTTTTCCAGCGCACGCTGACTACGCCCAATTCTTTTCGCACGGCTTTTACTTAATTTTTCAAGATGTGCTGTTTCACTACTTGCCAAGTCAACTCGGTAACGATTACCAACATCACGCTCAATGATCGACAGATCACCACGCTCACGATAGGCTTTAACTAACAACGCATCGTCGAGCAAAAAACGTAGCTCCACTCTATCCCATCCAGCGCAGCCAGAGATCCAATCGAGAACAACATCACACACTTGTTTTTGGTAGTCGGGATGGGCAATGACATCCAAATATTCGGTAGTAACCTCATCCGCACGCGCTTCTCCCGTGCCGGTAAAAAGCAAAGTGTGTCGCAAAGCGAGGCCTTGACGGCATGAATAAAGAGGTAACACACCGACCAGTTTGTCTCCATCGCTGACTCGCAATAGATAAAGTCGATGTTTGGGCGTTGAATACACCTGCCACCACGTATAATGCCATTCCCAACTCATGAAAAAGCAGGCCGAGGACTGATTCGCGAGCACTCGCCACTCATCTGCCATTTCGGCAAATGTGGCGCTATCGTCAACAACAGATAGCGTTAGCCCAGCTGGCGGAACCGACTCAATCACTTAGGGGCATGATCCACTGATGACAAACAAACTAGCTGATCGATTAAAACAAAGCCGAGTGCTGCTAGCAGACGGTGCCACAGGCACTAATCTGTTTGGGATGGGGCTGGAAACCGGCGACTCGCCGGAGCTGTGGAATACAGACCATCCGGACCGTATAACCAAGCTACACCAGTCATTTGTCGACGCTGGGTCGGATATCATATTGACGAATTCTTTCGGCGGCACTCACTATCGACTTGCGTTGCACAACGCAGGCCATCGGGTCACCGAATTAAACACTAGAGCGGCAGAAATTGCTCGTGAAGTGGCGGAAAAAGCGTCAAAAGAGGTGCTGGTGGCAGGCTCCATCGGGCCAACCGGCGAAATTTTGGCACCTAATGGCCCCATTTCCATTCAGCAAGCTGCGGATGCCTTTGAAGAACAGGCTCTGGCATTGAAGGCCGGCGGCGCTGATATCATGTGGATCGAGACCATTTCATCGGCCGAAGAAATCGAAGCAGCTGTGCTCGGGGTGGCCAATGTTGGTTTGCCGATCGTGTACACCGTCAGCATCGATACAAACGGTCGAACCATGATGGGGCTGACGGCGGCTGACACGGTCAAGATCAGTACCAGCCTCAATACACACATCACAGCGGTGGGCACCAATTGCGGTGTTGGCGCAAGTGAAGTGGTGGCGGCGGTAAAAAATCTGAGTGTGGCCAAAGATTCTTTAGGCGTTCAACCGGCCATTGTGGCTAAGGCCAACTGCGGAATTCCAGAATACATTGACGGTGAGATTGTTTACAACGGCACGCCTGAGTTGATGGCGCAATATGCGGCTATGGCAGCCAACGCTGGCGCAAGCATCATTGGCGGCTGCTGCGGAACTTCACCAGCGCACGTGAAAGCGATGCGCGATGCGATCGATCAATGGTCTCCTGCACCAACTCCAACCATTGAAGAAATAACGCAGCAACTGGGCGAAGTTACTCAAGGTGCTCGTGCACAGCTTGAAGGCGACCTAAGTGTTGCCGGTGGCTCAGCCAGTGGCCGAGGTGCAAGGAAAACACGTCGTCGCCGAAAGCCAACCGACGAATCTTAAACAAGATGTTGGAACAGGATGCGATTGCGACTGCGACTGTTCATGTCGACAAGCCTGTAGCCGAGGATGTCATTAAACCACGGCGTATCACTGACGAGACTTTGTCTTTACAAGCGTCATTGCACTGCGATTGGCAAACAGCTACTAGTAATACCGTCGACGATCTAGAAACGCTGGCAGCGCTGTTGCAGCTCGATGCTTTAGAATTAAGGAAACAAGTTGAAACGAACGAGTTTCAATTGCGTGTGCCCTTACCGTTTGTGTCACGCATGCGCAAAGCTGATTTGCGCGACCCTTTGTTATTGCAAGTGTTGCCGCTTAAACTCGAACTGCTTGATGTACCTGGCAATCACCACGATGCATTGGATGAAAAAACCTATAACGTGCGCCCGGGGCTTGTGCACAAGTACAAAGCACGAGTGTTACTTACTGCCGCTGTAAGCTGCCCAGTCAATTGCCGTTATTGTTTTAGGCGACATTTTCCCTACGATGAGAACCGACTCACGCCGAGCCGCTGGCAACCAGCACTCGACTATATTCGCCATGACAGCTCTATTAAGGAAGTCATCTTAAGCGGTGGCGAGCCCTTGATGCTCAACGATCGCACATTGACTCGTTTGCTAGATGAAATTGAATCTATCGAACACATTAAACACATACGCATTCATAGCCGTTACCCGATCGTTGTGCCACAACGACTAACACCTGAACTTTGTAAGCGGCTAATTCAGGCGCGCTGCAATATCGCGTTGGTCTTACACTGCAACCACCCGAATGAAATCGATAAGCATGTAAAGCATCACTTAACAGCGCTGGTTAACAGTCGCGTTACACTTTTGAATCAAAGCGTATTGTTAAAAGGCATCAACAATGATGTCGATACACTTTCAACCTTAAGTGAGTCTTTGTATGACGCAGGCGTTATTCCCTATTATTTGCACGCGACCGATCCGGTGGTTGGAACAGCACATTTCCAAGTTGATGACGCACTAGCGCAAGACTTGGCTTTGGAACTCTCATACCGTTTACCGGGATATTTAGTCCCCACCCTGGTTCGAGAAGTACACGGTAAACAAGCCAAAACACGCTTGCCACTTGCACCTGCCAGCGACTAATGAAACAGCACGTATCGGCGCTAAGCGAGCACATTCAAGCGCTATGTGCTGATGGCCGGAAACCGGGCTCTGCTGGTTATAAGCGCACGCAAAAATACATCACTGATTGCATAGAGGCTTACGGTCACGAAGTTAAAACACAAGAATTTTTTGCACTACCTTTTGGCACTTGTAAAAACATTTATACAGAAGTCGGCGGTGAAAATAGCGAAACACCCAGAATTGTAGTGGGCGCACACTACGATACCTTGGGGCGATCTGGCCCAGGTGCCGATGACAACGCTTCAGCGGTGGCGGTTGTTCTTGAGCTACTTGCAGGCGCATCACAGGATGTAGCCATGACGTTTGTATTTTTTGACTACGAAGAAACATTCGGTTTTGGTGCCACTAAGGGTTCGCGTGCTTTCGCAAGTGAGTACGATAAGCCAATCAGTAAAGCGATTATTCTGGATTTGGTGGGCGGATCATTGATGCCTGGCTTTGATAATATCTACTTTCAATTTGGTACCGCTTTGCCTTCTCTTGCAGCTAAGGACTTAGATTTCTATCACTTACCCATGTTGTTTGTTGAGCCCGTTGGTACCTGTGTGCCACGCAGCGACTATGGACGGTTCAGAAAATTCGGCATTCCCTTTACGTTTATTTCAAGCGGTACGCCGTGGTATTACCACACAGTTAACGATATACCGGAAAACCTGCACTATAAAAAAATGGCCGCTCTAGTGATAAGTTTGAGTGGGCAACTAAAAAGCGATACGCATATTCAACAACAACCAAACTGGGAACGCTTCGGCGAGCTAACAAAAATTATTAGCGCTGTACCAGCATTCGATAACCCGTTCTTTCATAATCTGGCTCAGTCAGAAAACGGCCCTTCTCGGATGAATATGCTCAGAATGTACTTTAAAGTGCTACCAGCGTTAAAAAAACTAGGCCCTGATCTCTGGAAATAGCTAGACTTCGACCCTAAATTGCCCAAAGTGCCGCGGCATTCGTATCAGAAGAAGCAACAACCCATGAACGTAATACTGAACAAAAATATTGCCCCCAACCTAGTGGCATTGCTCATCATTGCATTGAGCTTTGCGTTTCCCGACCCCGTGCGTGCCGTGTTACTAAGCACAGGCTTATTCGCCTTATCAGGCGCGCTCACCAATTGGCTTGCCGTACACATGCTGTTTGAGCGTGTACCGGGTTTGTATGGATCGGGTGTGATTGTGTTGCACTTCGAGCAATTTAAAGCAGGCATTCTGCGCATGGTGCATGAACACTTGTTCAATCAAGAAAAGGTTGAAAAAGTGTTTAGTGATCCCGATAGCGAAATGACCATCGACTTGCAACCTATCATTGCAGGTGTTGATTTGGATCTTGCTTACGATCAATTGGTTGAAACGGTTATGGAGTCATCGTTTGGTTCAATGCTCGGCATGCTCGGTGGCGAGTCAGCACTCGATGGAATGCGCGAACCGTTTAAGCGCCGAATGGGTAAATACCTTGAAGATGCAGCAGCGTCTCCGCGCTTTCAAAAAATCGTAAACAAGCAAATTGCCAACGTCACCAGCAGCGAGCAATTCATGCATCGACTCGACGCCATACTACGTGCCCGTCTCGATGAACTCACGCCCGAGATGGTGCGCGACATCATGCAACAGATGATTAAAAAACACCTTGGGTGGCTGGTTGTTTGGGGTGGTGTGTTCGGTGGACTGATCGGCTTGGTGGCCGGGGTTGTAAGCGCTGCGTTTTAATTATTTATCGTGCGGGTGCTTTGCCCGTAGCGGTACCCCTTCGAACTCAATGCCTTCCCATCCGGTTTCCATAAACTGGCGAATATTAGGGTGACTATCACCTTCCGGATTTTTAAGCACATCGGCCCTGTAGTAGGCACCAAAACAGGCCAGAGTTTGTTCTTCGGTTAAATCGTGTAAGCGCGCAAACGCGAATAACTTGCATGAGCCTGTGTTTTGACCCGCTTCATTAAGCAGGTTGTGGTTTCTAAACCCCGTTGGCACGTAGGTGTACAGCTGATTGATTAGCGCTGTAACATCCGGAAATTCAATAGTCTCAGGTTGTGTTTCCAACCGGTTTAGAAAATATTCGAGTTCCATAGTGTGCTAATGCGTTGTTGTTGCTGGGTCGATATTAACATCAAAACAAGTCGGCCAACCCAGCTTCGTAATGCTTACGCGCATTCGGGTTGCTCTTTTCAAAGTCAATCGCATCCACCGCCGCAATTGCACACAGATTAACGATGCCGCGAACCGTTGTTGATTCAGTGACTACGTGAGCCGGGCGTCGCAGACCCATTAAGATCGGCCCAACGGGCAATCCATCACCCACGGTTTTGACAAAATTGTAAGCAATGTTCGCCGCATCCAGGTTCGGCATCACCAAGAGATTGGCTGCGCCTGAAAAACTTGCGTTGGGAAAAATGCGATCACGTGTTTCTTGCGATAAAGCTGCATCGGCGTGCATCTCACCTTCCACCGATAAATTCGGGTAATGCTTGGATATGATGCGCCGAGCCTCGCGCATTTTTACCGCACTCTCATTATTTCTACTGCCAAAATTTGAATGCGATAACAAACCTATTTTCGGCACCAAGCCGAATCGGGATACGATATTAGCCGCCATCGCCGCAGTTTCGGCAATTTCCTCAGCGCTTGGGTCAACCGTTACATGCGTGTCAGTTAAGAACACTGTCCCCGAATTTAGAATCATCAGAATAACGGCGGATATGTCGGACACATCGTCACGAATGCCGATAATGTCGCACAGGTAACGCAGGTGGCGCGCGTAGGCACCTTGGGTGCCGCACACCATTGCATCGGCTTCGAAGTTGCTGACCATTAAAGCGCCCAGAGCAGTATTTCGCGAACGAATAACGTTCGATGCGTATTCTGGGGATACACCTTGGCGCTGCATTCGGCGATGGTATAGGTCAACGTGCCGTTCAAAGTCCGGGTTGTCGCCTGGGTCTAATACGTCAAACCCTTGCCCGGTTTTCAAACGTAAACCTAAGTCCTGGATTTTTCCTTCAATGATTTCCCGTCGACCGATTAATAATGGCCGACAAATTTCATCGTCGACCAAAATTTGCACCGCGTTGAGTACGCGCGTGGATTCACCTTCTGCCAGCACCACTTTTTGAATATTTGCTTGCGCCTGTTCGAAGACCGGTTTCATGACCAGACCTGATCGGAAAACAAAATCGCGCATTTTTCGATTATAGGCGTCGAAGTCTTTTATCGGTCGCGTGCAAACACCACTGTCCATCGCCGCTTTTGCAACTCTTGGCGGAATTTCAATCATTAAACGTGGATCGAAAGGTTTTGGGATTAAATATTCCCGACCAAACCTGAATGGTTGTCCACCGTAAGCCGCCGAAACAACATCGGATGCTTCTTTGGTGGCGATATCAGCGATTGCTTCCACGCACGCAGCCTGCATTTCAGCATTGATTTCGGTTGCACCAACGTCCAGCGCACCACGAAACAAAAAAGGAAAACACAAAACGTTATTAACTTGATTAGGAAAGTCAGATCGCCCTGTCGCCATAACCGCATCGTCGCGCACCTTGTAAACTTCTTCTGGGCTAATTTCAGGGTCAGGATTAGCCAATGCCAGAATAAACGGGTTAGGCGCCATTTTGGCAACTTGCTCACCTGATAACACATTCGGCGCAGACAGTCCTAAAAACACATCTGCATCAGCCATCACATCTTCAAGCTTTCGCGCCTCGGTTTTTCGCGCATACACCGCTTGATATTGATCGATACTGTCTTTACGACCTTCGTGAATAACCCCGTCAATATCACAAACAGTGATGTTCTCTTTTTTCAATCCCATGAACACCAGCAAATTCAAGCACGCCAACGCTGCAGCACCGGCACCAGAACACACTAACTTTATGTCACCGAGCTCTTTGCCGACTAAGCGTAAACCGTTGCGAATGGCTGCAGCGACCACAATCGCTGTGCCGTGTTGATCGTCATGAAACACCGGAATGTTCATGCGTTCGCGCAATTTCTTTTCTATCTCAAAGCACTCAGGCGCTTTAATGTCTTCAAGGTTTATTCCGCCAAAGGTTGGCTCCATCAACGCAACCGCATCGACAAAGCGATCGACATCGGTGGTGTCTAGTTCAATATCAAACACATCAACATTGGCAAACTTTTTAAATAAAACCGCCTTACCTTCCATGACCGGTTTTGAGGCCAGCGCACCAATAGGCCCTAGCCCGAGCACGGCTGTACCATTGGTAATTACAGCAACCAAGTTTGCGCGCGCTGTAAGCTCGCTCACCTGCATAGGGTCGTCGACAATAGCTCGGCAAGCCGCTGCGACACCAGGGGAATAAGCCAGCGCTAAATCGCGCTGGTTAACCATATTTTTAGTTGCTGTTATTTCCAGCTTTCCTGGAACAGGATAGCGGTGATAGTCCAGCGCATCTTTGTCGAATTTTTTACTCATGCTTTATTCATCATTTTCCTGGTTCGACTTCTTCAGCGCTTCGGTTCTGTGCAATATGAATTAAGTAGATACCTTAATCAACTGATCGTTCACCGCCCGATTAAACGCACTGCAAACAGCCAGAAGAGATGCCGACACGATATTGCTGTGCAAGGCTGCGCCATAGCGCGTTTCACCTTTACCAACCTGAATCTCAAAATAACACGCGCTCTGTGCGTCAGCGCCAGCACCGGTTGCGTGCTGATGATAATCGACCACTCGAAAATCAACGCCGAACTGCGTTTTAACGGCATGCACAAACGCATCGACAGGCCCGTTGCCATGCCCGTTGATCTCCATCTCTTTGCCAGCAAACTTTATTTGCGCGGTGAGTGAACGCAGAGACTCATCCTTTTCATATTCGGTACTGGTGTGCTTGATAAATTCCAATGGCGCTGTGGCACCCAAAAAGTCAGCTTCGAAAGCGGCGCGAATGGAATCAGAATCTACCTCTTTACCGGTATCTTCACTGATGGTTTGCACGACTTTACTAAATTCTATTTGCATGCGACGTGGCAATTCCAAGCCGTGATCACGCTCCATAATAAACGCGACACCACCCTTGCCCGATTGACTGTTAACTCGAATAACCGCTTCATAGGTGCGGCCTAAATCAACTGGGTCGATCGGCAGATACGGCACTTCCCATACAAGCGAATTGCTCTCTCGCATTGCGGCAAAGCCTTTCTTGATTGCATCTTGGTGTGAGCCCGAAAATGCGGTGAACACCAACTCACCGGTGTAGGGATGGCGCGGGTGAACGGGTAATTGGTTGCAATACTCAACCGTTCGCATCACATCATAAATGTCGGAGAAATCCAGATTCGGTTGCACGCCTTGCGTAAACAAGTTCAAAGCAAGCGTCACAATGTCTACGTTGCCTGTTCTTTCACCGTTACCAAACAAAGTACCTTCAACTCGATCACCACCGGCCATCATCGCCAGTTCGGTTGCAGCCACAGCACAACCGCGATCGTTATGCGGATGCAAACTGATAGTGACACTATCGCGATTGGCCACGTTACGGCAAAACCATTCGATCTGGTCTGCGTGAATATTGGGTGTGGACATCTCAACAGTTGCTGGCAGATTCAAAATGGTTTTGTTTTCAGGCGTTGGTTGCCAAACTTCGTTAACTGCATTACACACTTCAACGGCGTAGTCTAATTCGGTTCCGGTAAAACTCTCTGGTGAGTACTGAAATTGCCAGTTAATGTCCGCATACTTTTGTGCCCCTTCTGCAACCATCTTGGCGCCGTCAACGGCGATTTTTTGAATGCCGGCTTTATCTTGTTTAAACACAACACGGCGCTGCAAGGTGGAAGTGGAATTGTACAAATGCAAAATGGCACTCTTTGCGCCCACCAACGATTCGAAGGTGCGTTCAATCAGTTCTTGTCGACACTGCGTCAACACTTGCAAGGTGACATCATCAGGCACCAAGTTGTTGTCGATTAGATGGCGCACAAAGTCAAAGTCGGTTTGCGAGGCGGCTGGAAAGCCGACCTCAATTTCTTTAAAACCAATGGCCACCAGTAGCTTGAACAAACGCAATTTGCGCTCGCTGCCCATCGGTTCAATGAGCGCTTGGTTCCCATCACGCAAATCAACACTGCACCAAATCGGTGGTTGGGTAATGGTTTTCGAAGGCCAGGTACGGTCGGCCAAATCTACCGGTGCATACGGAGGGTATTTGTTACTAGGATCGATTTTCATGAGTTAATGCCTATCAATAATAAAGGGGTATGTGATTTGCGCTGAAGTGGCAGTTAACCGAACGCACGCAAACATTCGGTTGCCGAGTAAGTCGATCCGGGTGTAATAGTTCGAGTTGACGGTGGTGCTCAGATTGGTACTGCGTAAACATGCTGATCTCACGTTTTGCCAGTGTTCTCACTGGTCTTGAATGACTACGCCCGAATGTGTGGCGGGCCTGATTAGCGGCGAACCCCCGGCTCCCTCAAAGGGGCCGGGTGCATAAGCAGTAGTCGTTGTGCACGAGTGATCATGAGTAGAGATTAACCACCCTGTGGCGCTGGGTCAAGGTGCTTTATCATCGGGTACGGAATCAGCGTCGATTTGGTCACCCGAATCGCGCTCAGATTTTGGCGCGGCTTCCAGAATGGGGCGGATTAGCTTCTCCAGCCCATTCGCCTTAATCTCATAAATCAGCGCCATTTGTTGCCCCAGCCGCCCCTTTGGAAAACCTTGCTGCTTAAACCAAACCACATAGGGCTCGGGCAGATCGATAAGCCGCGTGCCCTCGAACTTTCCAAACGGCATGCGCAGACCAGCCGCAGTAATAACTTCGTCTGACAGTGAGTCTAAATCGATGCTCATGTGGCGAACCTTCGTAGAAATTAAGTCCTAATACACGGATTTTGGCTAATTCGTTATAGTAGCGCTATCGCTGCGCTGCCAGCATTGTACCGATGACCGGTTTTAGGGTGTTTACATGCGATTGATTATGCCGCTTTTTCTCGCGCTGCTAGGCGCAGGCATTGGAATTTTAATTTGCAAGTTGTTCGTACGTAGCTGGCTCGCCTACCCAGCCGCAGCGGTGATTGGTGCGGTAAGCGCGTTTGCAGGTTTGATTGTTAGAGATGCGTTTGATGCCACGATTTTTAGCTCAAACACGCTGCTAGATTCTTTGCTGGCCGCGTTATTGATGTCGCTAGCGGTGAGTGTGATAGCGAATATCATCACGAGCATAATCACCCGCGGCGATGAACACTCGGATGAGCAGGATTAGTTGGTTAGAACCTAGATTTCGTCGAATTTGCCAAACAACTCATTCAAGCGCCCAACCAAGTAGCGCAAGCTGATCGGCTTTTCGATACATTCTGTTCTATCAACTTTGTCGCACCATTGTTCAAGATCGTCAGCGTTTTTATCCGTCACCAAAAACATCGCGGGTGCGCGCGAACGAAATTGGGCTGCAATGGTATCGATAAGTTGTTGGCCATCAAGCTTTGCCAGGCCATTGTCGGTAATCAACACATCGTATTGGGTTTCTCGTAACATACCCAATGCCACATCACCGCTTAGTGCGGTATCCACCTCATAACCGTTGCGATCGAGTGTTGACTTCATCACACGCAGTACGTGAGCCTGATTATCCACTAGTAAGATGCGCTTCATGGCATTACTAGCAGTTGGGTAGGATATTGTCCCGTCCTTTGTGTATTTGTCAGATCGTAGAGTGTTCGCCACCATGGTCTTTCTTCTTGTCGTCCCGCTTTCGGGCACGTTACTCACTTCTTAACGGTAGAATCGCAAGCCAACTTGAATATAAGCGTACAACCGCCCGACAAAAACTGATGCTTGTGTACCAGCTCTCAAATCGCGATCACTTATGCGAGCTACACCACAGACCAAATATTCGTAACTTAATTGCATCACTGCACGTATTTTGCGACAGAGCTAGTTAAAATGACCTACACACAACCCATTGCGGTAACTTTCTTTATGACGAACGTTTTCCTTGTTAGGCATGGCCAAGCCTCAGCCGGCACAGATAACTATGACCGGCTTTCCGACGTCGGTATAGAGCAGGCGCGTTTGCTGGGCGAGTACTGGAAACGATCAGGGTTTACCGCCGACGCGGTATTTCATGGCACATTACAACGCCAACAACATACAGCTGAGCTCGCTTTAGAAGGACTTCACATCAAACCAGAAACCAATGTTGTTGAAGGCTTAAACGAGTATGTGCACGATACCGTCGACCGACTCTATGGCGGTGGCCTTTCTAGCGCTGCTGGGGATAATCTCCGCTTCGATCAATACTTAGAAATCATGGCGCGGTGGCGAGACGCGGCGCCAACTGATGAAACACAAAGTTGGCAAGACTTTTCAGTTCAGGGCTGGAATGCGATACAAAACGTTGTCGCCGAAACCGCTGAACAAGACGCGAGTACGGGCCAGCATTCCAACTTGGTGTTTTTCACATCCGGTGGAATTATTGCGACTGTATTACAGCAGGCCTTGGCGTTTGAATTTGAAGCAACCATGCACGCACTTTGGCAAACGCGCAATGCATCAGTGACGTCATTATTATTCAATCGCGATGGCGTATGCCTGGTTGACTACAACACCGTGCCGCATTTGCAAATGCATGCAAAACCCGAGCTAATTACTCAAATCTAGCGACTTAGGCAACCGACTTACGTCCAGCACTGGTTGCGCGTTCAAACGCTAAGCCGGCGTCATCAAATACATGGCAATCGTTTTGCTGCACATAAATATCCACCGCCTCCCCACTTTGGGTTTGATCTAAACCCGATCGTTGAACCACGAAGTTATCAAGCCCCGAGCAACGACCATACAAGTATGTACTGCCGCCTAAACGTTCGGCGACATCGACTTGCATGGGTACGGCAAAATCGCCTTGGGTGTTACCCAGATCTTCTGGTCGAATACCCAACGTAATATTGGAACCGGCAACGCCGTTCGCGGCATTGACCGGAATGGTGGCAAGCGTTCCATCATTGAGCTCAACCTTGGCAAAACTTGCGCTGCCTTCCACCAGCTTGCCAGTTAGAAAATTCATTCTGGGTGAACCGATAAAACCTGCCACAAACAAATTCTGCGGGTGATGATATAACTCAAGCGGTGAACCTACCTGTTCAACTTTGCCTAAGCGCAATACCACGATTTTATCGGCCATGGTCATGGCTTCGACTTGATCGTGCGTAACGTAAATCATAGTCGCGCCCAATTGCTTGTGTAAGCGCGCAATTTGTAAACGCATTTCAACGCGCAGTTCAGCATCCAGATTCGATAACGGCTCGTCGAACAAAAACACATCCGGGTCGCGCACAATAGCCCGACCAATCGCTACACGCTGTCGTTGACCACCAGACATGTTTTTTGGCTTTCGATCGAGTAGCTCTTCAAGCTGCAGGGTTTTTGCAGCATGCATAACCTTATCTTTAATGACATTCTTATCAACGCCGTTCATGCGCAGTCCAAAACCCATGTTTTGTTCCACAGTCATATGCGGATAAAGCGCGTAAGACTGGAACACCATCGCAATACCGCGATCTACTGCGGCAACATCGGTCATGTCTTTGTCACCAATGTGCACCTCGCCGTCGCTAAGCTCTTCCAAACCGGCGATCATGCGCAGCAAGGTTGACTTACCACAACCTGAAGGCCCGACAAAAACAATAAACTCGCCCGAATCGAGCTTTAAATCAACACCATGAATGACAGCGACATCACCGAATCGCTTTACTGCATTTTTCAATTCAACATTTGCCATTGCGTTACTCGCCCGAATTCTTTTTGCTTTTGTTAAGTAAATAGCCTGGTTGCTGCGCCAAGCGTTAGTTAATTTATTTAGTGAGCAGACTCTATCAAGCCACCCGTACGCGGCGCAAGGCGACGTGACACTTCTGCTGCCGCTGCAATCAGCGGCTCTTTCCATGCAACCAGCTCATCAACACTGACTCTAAATGTGGGTGCCGTAATGCTGATACCGGCAATTGCCTGGCCCGCGTGATCGACTATGGGAGCTGCAATACAGTTAGTACCCACAAAATTTTCTTCTAGATCCAGGGCATAACCACGTTCACTGATACGGGCAAGATCTTCTCGCAATTCAGGCAAACTGGTTACCGTGTTAGGTGTGAAGCGCGCAAACGAAATTCTCGAAATTATGCTCTGTTGCCGTTGTGCATCACACCACGCTAGCAGAACTTTGCCCGTACCTGAACAATAGACCGGTGCTTTATTCCCCACACTGATCGACAAGCGCACACTTTGAGTGCTTTCTACATGATCGATCACGACAACATGGGTGTCGGCATGAACAGCGATTTGCACAGTTTCTCCGCTCAAAGCACTCAGTGCGAGTAATTGATCACGCGCTAACATGCGGATGTCTGATCGCGTCCAAACGCGATTAGCCATTTCTAAAATTCTATAGCCGGCACCGTAAGTTAAAGCCCGTTCGTCCATGATAACGAAGCGTTCATCAACCAATTCGTTCAACATTCTGTGCAAGGTTGCTTTGGGTAAGCCTGATCGCTCCTCTAATTCGGCAAAACGAAAAGGACCTTCGTTAACCAGCAGATCGAGCAAGCCAATTGCGCGCACAACGCCACTTGCAGCTCGTTTTGGTGGCTGCGGGTTTGAGCTCTTTTCAGATTTGCCGGAAGAAGCTGGTTTTTTTGAATTGACACCCATCGCTTGCTGCTTTTATAATTTTGGAACATTGTTCCATTGTTTGCACCGAAGTGCAAATGAAGGTTTTAAAGCTTTAAGGCCACCAATAGTCGGATGCCCAAAATGCCCGCGTTTTTTCGTCTCGACGGCTCATCGTCGAGTCTGTTGATTTCCAACCAAGCCCCAGTTCCCTCTTTAGCGTGGCTTGGTGATCGACTCGAATCCGACGTGGATGAGCACATGCTCAACCACCACGATGACCAAGCGCATGCGTTCGCCAACCTCGATGCCCGCGCTCCAATGACCCTGTTTCCGCAAAGCGCCAGCGGATTTATGGGCTCAGCGGCATTGATTGGCCATCGTCAAACCGGCGGAGTTGCCACTCAATTTGCATGCGAACTAGCTTCGCAATCTGACAACGCCATCACGATTTTACTGGTCGATAATAACAATGAACTTGAAATAACTCAGCACATTGCGTTGGACCCAAGCTCTGATGTTGCCAGCATCCGCACCAGTATAAAAAATACCGGTAATACACAGTACAACGTCGACTGGTTGGCAAGCGCTACTGTACCGCTACCAAATCACTTCAACCAGTGCATTAGCCAACATGGCCGCTGGGGTTTAGAAAATCAAAGTTATCAACGCGAAATCGGCCCCGGCCGCATTGACATTTCAAACCAACATGGGCGCACAGGTCACGAACACGGCCCAAACCTGATTTGCGCAAGCCATGATGTATCGGTTGACGGTGGCGATGCGCTGTTTGTGCACCTTGGATGGAGCGGCAACTACAGCTTTCGCATAGAACGTTTGAGCGACGGCAACAGCTACTTGCAATGCGGCGTTCTACTCAGCCCCAATGAATTGCAATTAGAACCGGGTGCAGCACACGAATGCCCTGTGGCTTATATAACCAAAGGGCGCGGTTTAAATACCTGCACACAGCGCCTGCACGCATTTGCTCGACGCAACATTTTACCCAAGTGGACGCGGACTCACCGACCAATTCACGCCAATAGTTGGGAGGCGATGTATTTCGATCTTAACGACAAAGATTTAAGCGCACTGGTCGACTCAGCAGCAAAAATCGGTGCTGAACGCTTTGTTCTAGATGACGGCTGGTTTCCAGCAAGACGCGACGACACAGCCGGCTTAGGCGATTGGACTGTTGATACAACCGTTTTCCCAAATGGCCTCGGCCCTTTAGTCAAACATGTACGCTCGCACAACATGCAATTTGGCTTGTGGTTTGAACCCGAAATGGTAAATCCAAACAGCGACTTGTATCGTGAAAAACCTGAATGGGTATTGCACTACTCGAACATTGAAACGCCGCTGGCAAGACACCAGCTGGTGCTTGATGTCGCACGTGAAGATGTGTCGAACTATTTGTTCAATTGCATAAGCACATTAGTGCAGGAACATAGCATCGACTACATCAAGTGGGACATGAATCGTGATTTAGTTTTAGCCGGCGACGGCACGAATCCACGCGCAGCTAAACAACCACCGGCGGTGTATGCGTTAATGCAACGACTTAACCAAGCACACCCCACACTTGAAATTGAAAGCTGCTCATCGGGTGGAGCTCGAGTCGACTTTGGTGTACTAGCGCAAACTGGACGTGTGTGGACTTCAGATAACATCGATCCAATTGCGCGCGGTACTATTCAGCAAGGCTTTGCGCGATTCTTTCCGCCAGAGATTATGGGTGCACACGTTGGGCATTTACACGCACATCTAACTGGTCGGAGTACTAACTTACACACCCGCGCCATTATAGCGATGCAAGGACAATTCGGATTTGAACTCGATGCGCGTGTGCTTGATGAGACCGATATTAAAACCCTTGCACACTACACACAGTTGTACAAACAGCACCGTGCTTGGATTAGTGAAAGTGTTTATTGGCAATTGCCAACATCAAACACGGCATTGCTCGCCAACGGCATGGTTGCACAATCGGGGCAAGACGCCTTATTCAATATACTGTTGCTCGATAGCTTAAACACCACCCGACCAGGCTCACAACGGTTGCGCGGCCTAGAAGCACAAAAGCGCTATCGTGTTAACTTGGCCAGTAGTAATATCGAACAACTCAAACCGTTCAACCGCGTCATGCCGTCGTGGTGTGAAGGTGGATTTACAACAACTGGCGAATTACTGATGAATCTAGGATTGGCACTGCCTGTTATGCCACCTCAATCCGCACTACTTGTGCACTGCGCTGCGGAAAAGCCAAATCCATGAGTAAAACCTTGGTCAATGGATTTAACATCGAGCGTTTGCTCGAACGCTTTAATGAAAAGTTCGGCGTGCTGGATAATAGTGCGGCGGATGATTTTACCTCGGATGGTTCGGCGGCTGATGGTTCGGCGGCTGACAATAAAGTGCAACAATTTTTCGCACCCGGCCGTGTCAACCTTATTGGCGATCATACCGACTACACAGGTGGCTTTGCGTTCCCGTGCGGTATCGACAGCGGCAGCTTACTGTTGATTCGACGCACACGGGATAATCAATTCCGTTTTGCTTCAACCAATTTCGACATGTTTGCACAGTTATCGAAAGACCAAATAAACAAAACCTATGGCGATAATTGGATTAATTATCCGCTGGGTGTACTCGATCAGTTTGTTAAGCGTGGTTTTGATATCGATGGCATTGATTGCTTGTTTTCCGGCAATGTTCCCAATGGTGCTGGTTTGAGTTCTTCTGCATCTATTGAGGTGGTTACCGCCTTTGCAATCAACGAGATTTTTGCATGCGGCCTGTCGTTGATGGAACTTGTAAAGATGTCGCAAGCGGCAGAGAATGATTTTGTTGGTATGCAATGCGGCATCATGGACCAATTCGCGGTCGCGATGGCACGAGATAATCACGCCATTCTTTTAAATTGCGAAACGCTTGAGCACAGGCAGATTCCACTTGCGTTAAACGACTTTGCCATTGTGCTTGCCAATACAAATCAGCGACGTGAGTTAAACGAATCAGCCTACAATGAGCGTGTGGCTGAATGCGGGCGGGCTTTGGCACTACTGCAACAACACTTGCCGATCAAGGCTCTTGGCGAACTGCAGGAAGCCGACTTAGAAGCACACAAAGGCTTATTCGAGCAAGACAATATTGCCTACCTTCGAGCCAAACATGTGTCATCTGAAAACGCTCGAGTACATGCCGCTGTACCTGCACTTGAACAAGGCGACCTGATTCAGTTCGGCAGACTCATGAACGCATCTCACGATTCGTTGCGTGATTGCTTCCATGTATCCAGTGAACCCTTGGACCATTTAGTCACCGCGGCTAGAGCGCACCCTGGTGTGGTTGGTAGCCGGCTGACCGGTGCCGGTTTTGGTGGCTGTACCGTGAATTTGTTACACAAAGACAGCGTCAATCAGTTTGTTAAAAACGTTGGCGACATCTATCAGACAAAAACCGGGTTAACAGCAGATTTCTATACAATTGCACCAGGCGCTGGTGTTCGGGCACTCAACGCATGAGCGGTAACTGGCAACGACGTTGGCAACCCTTGTTACAACAATGGGTGATTATTTCAGCAACCACAGCAGCTCGCCCATGGTCGGGTGCTACTGCAACAGGTCATGAGTCAACTTTAGCGAAACACGACCCTGAGTGCTATCTGTGCCCAGGTGTTACGCGCGCATCGGGAACCACAAACCCTAGTTATACCGGCGCCTACGCTTTTGATAATGACTTTCCAACTTTGTCCGCGGATGCGCCAACCGAGCATAGCGCACACGATCCTTTACAAAGCTACGCAGCCGCACAAGGACGATGTCGAGTTTTATGCTGGTCTGAGAATCACAATGACACGCTTGCCTCATTATCTGAAGAGAAGATCATTGCAGCCGTGCAGCTTTGGCAAGATGAATACAGAACCTTGAGCGCCATACCAGAAATCGCACAGGTTCTGATCTTTGAAAATAAGGGTGTGGAAATCGGTGTATCCAACCTCCACCCACACGGTCAAATTTATGCAACAGATTTTGTTACCGACACAGCTGTGCGCATGCGAGATGCACAAGCGAAGTATGCCAGAGAGAATGATGGCGAAAGTTTGTTACAAAACATGCTGCACTCTGACCACGTTAAAGAAAGATTAATCGTTGAACGCAATCAGCACTGGTCTGTGATTGTTCCCTACGCCGCCCGATTTTCATACGAGACTTGGATTATACCGAACCGAAAACTCGGCTCTCTAGCCGATGCCAGCCACGATGAAATGAAAGATCTGGCTTTGTGCTATCAACGACAAGTACGGCGCTACGATACGCTCTTTCAACGATCTGCTCCAAATATAACCTTGCTACACAACGCACCGTGCGATGATCACAAAGACAACGAACATTGGTGTTTTCATTTGGCATTCCACCCACCGCTGCGTGACAGTGAGAAATTAAAGTATTTGGCAGGTTTTGAATCCGGCAGTAACAACATCGTTAATCCGATGATGCCAGAAAACGCGGCAGCAACACTGCGCGAGTTGGTCGAGGTGCAAGCATGAAGATCGGTGTTTGCTACTACCCAGAACATTGGCCCGAGTCGCGCTGGGTAGCTGATGCTCAGCACATGAAAAACTTAGGTATTTCAATGGTGCGCATTGGCGAATTTGCATGGAGCAAACTCGAACCTGAACCGGGCAATTATCAGTTCGATTGGCTTGAGCGCGCCATCGACACCTTACACAAAGCGGGTCACGAAGTTATCTTAGGCACTCCAACTGCAACTCCGCCCGCATGGTTAATCAGAAATAATCCAGACATGCTCGCCATGGATGAGCATGGGCAAGTTCGTGACTTTGGTTCGCGCAGACACTACTGCTTTTCATCTGCATCGTATCGGATTGAATGCGAACGCATCGTCACCGCCCTGGCTAAGCGTTTTGGTGCACACGCAGGTATTAGTGCATGGCAGACCGATAACGAATACGGTTGCCATAGCACCAGTATCAGTTATTCACCGATGGCACTACAAGCTTTTCAACAATGGTGTAGTAATCAATACAACGGTGTTGAAGCCTTAAACATGGCCTGGGGTAATGTGTTTTGGAGCATGGAATACACTTCGTTTGAAGAGATAGGTTTACCAGTGGGCACAGTGACGGAGTCCAATCCTGCACACCGTCTCGCGTTTTGGCGCTTCTCTACAGAACAGATAAAAACCTTCAACAAATTGCAGGTCGACATCTTGCGCGAACATTCCCCTGGTCGCGACATCGTGCATAACTTTATGGGCAACTTTGTTGAATTTGATCATTTTGACGTTGCAGACAATCTGGATGTGGCCAGCTGGGATAACTACCCACTTGGTTTTTTAACTCGCGATGGCACAGACGCGGTAGATCAAAAAAACTATTTTCGTACTGGCCATCCTGATTCTTCATCGTTTCATCATGACTTATATCGCGCGTGCGGAAAAGGTCGCATGTGGTTAATGGAACAACAACCAGGGCCGGTTAACTGGGCGCCATACAACCCAGCTCCGGTACCGGGTATGGTGCGTTTGTGGGGATGGGAAGCGTTTGCGCATGGTGCAGAAGTAGTGAGCTATTTTCGTTACCGGCAAGCACCGTTTGCGCAAGAGCAAATGCATGCAGGCCTTTGCCTACCCGATGGTCGTGAAGATGATGCAGCAGTTGAGGTTAAAATTCTCGCCGAAGAGATACATCAGCTATCGCACATCGACAACACCATGCAGCAAGCGTCTGTAGCAATTGTATTCGACTACGTTGGTGATCAAGCTGCAAGGATTCAACAACCCGATGGACAGAACTACGACCCATTGGTATTCACTCAGCGTGTTTACTCTGCCCTTCGTCAACTCGGTGTTGCGGTCGATTTTGTAAACACTGCCGCCAATCTCGACAACTATAAACTGATCGTGTTAGCCAATTGCACCGTATCAAACATAACGCTTTGCAATAAGCTTGAAACTACCAAAGCACAGGTCGTGATGTTTCCGCGCACAGGTTCAAAAACAGCTGAGTGCTCTATACCTGAGCAACTCGCGCCGGGTGCTTATCAACGCCTGTTAAATTTAAAAGTAACGCGAGTTGAAACACTGCCACCCATGATTCAGATGACTACTGAGAACAAAGCAGCCATCGTGGATTGGCGAGAACGAATCGAAGCCGACTATGCAGCGCAAGATGCATTTGAAGATGGCTGGGGTTTTCATTACCGACAAGGCCAATATCATTACATCAATGCGTGCCCACAGCAGCCAACGCTGTTAAAGCTTTTCACAGAACGATTGCAGGAGGCCGGCATTGCACATATCGACTTGGGTCGTGGCTTACGGATTGCGCAACGTGGGCAATTAACCATGGCTTTTAATTATGGCCCGGACATTACCGAGTTATCAGATGAAGTATTGGCGCACTTTGGGTTTAATCCAAATCAGGGGTTCTTATTAGGCCAAAAAACGCTGCATGTGAGCGATATTGGCGCGTGGAGCGGTACATGAGCGGCTATCACACGCTATTGAGCACATCCATTAAGGTGAATGTTGTCAACCATGACGGCAACCGAACTGGTTCACAGCAAATAAAACCAACGCTGGATGCACTTTACAACGCGTACAAAGCATATCATCATGGGGTTCCTCGACTCGTCGTACCTCGTGCTGATGACCATGGATGGGTCAGGGCAATGGCGAAAAGCCTGAATTTTTGTCGATTTAAAAGTCAGCTTGTGAAGTTTGCAAGCGCAAATAAAGTAGTGAAGAGTCGGTCGTTAAGACCATCATTTTTACAGTGTAGTTTTTAGAAAAACGGGCGTCAACGCCCTGCTTTGTTTTACCATTATCCGATGGAGGATGAATAGAATGAGTTTAAGATTTACCAAGCTAGCACTCGGTGCAGCAATGGCGGGCCTTTTTTCAGGTTCGCTTCTAGCCAGTGATTTGGTCATCACGTTTGACGATCTAAATCCTGATAAGAAAGCCGCTTACGAAGCTGCGGTAGAAGCCTTTAAAGCCGCAAACCCAGATATCAATGTTGTTGCAAACAACGGCGACCGTGAAGCGCATAAAGATACTATTCGTAACGCACTACAAAACGATGCGCCGGATGTTATCACTTGGTACCCAGGTAACCGTATGGGCCCATTCGTAGACGCAGGCCTATTCACAGATATCTCTGACCTTTGGGCATCTGATGAAAACCTAAGCTCTAATTTCAACGCGATCAAACCAACCATGACACGCGATGGTAAGCAGTGGGGCGTACCTTACTCTTATTACCAGTGGGGCGTTTACTACCGTGCAGATATCTATGAAAAACTAGGTCTAAGCGAGCCTAAGAACTGGGAAGAGCTACTTGGCAACTGTGATGCATTGAAAGGCGCCGGTGTTACACCGTTCACCATTGGTACACAGTACCTTTGGACTGCGGCTGGTGTATTCGACTACCTAAACCTACGTACCAACGGTTATGAAGTGCACAACGATCTAACTGCTGGCAAAATCAAATACACAGATGATCGTATCCGTGCAACATTTGCTAAGTGGGAAGAAATGCTTGATCGTTGTTCTTTCGTAAGCACTCACGCTACGATGGATTGGCAGGCAGCTATCTCACCTTTCGCTAAAGGTGATGCGGCCATGTACGTCATGGGTAACTTCTCCGTTGGTCAGTACAAAGATGCAGGCTTAACAGACGAGCAAATCGATTTCTTTCAGTTTCCAGAAATCACTGCCGGTGTACCTCGTGCAGAAGAAGCACCAGCTGATGCTTTCTTCATCCCAGCAAATGCTAAGAACGTTGAGAACGCGAAGAAATTCCTTTCTTTCATCGCTACGCCTCAAATTCAAGGCGACTGGAACAAAGCTATTGGCCAACTTCCGCCTAATGCCGCTGCTGAAATCAACGCCGATGACAAGTTCATCGTAGAAGGTATGGCTACATTGTCAACAGCTGCTGGCTTAGCTCAGTTCTATGACCGTGACGCGCCTGCAGCAATGGCAAAAGCTGGTATGGAAGGCTTCCAGAAATTCATGCTTGACCCTTCTGCACTGGATGAGATTCTTGAAGGTCTTGATAAAGTACAGGCTGAAGTTTACTAAGTTATTTTTTGATAACTTAACGTTGTAAGTAATACACCAAAGCCGGCTACCTTGCGTAGCCGGTTGCGGTTTAAGACTTGAGTATTGTTAGTAACCTTATCTCACAGAGCGGCGCTTGTATGACTACTACCATTGCGAACCCAAACCAACGATTTGAGACGTCTGCAAACCGAGTTGTCGGTGCGGGCATCGTGCTAGCTATTTGCATCTTTCTATTGGTATTTGTGGTTAATACCGCAATGGTGCAAGAGATGCTTGGTTACACCAGGCAAATTACCGCCAGAGTTCCAACCTTTTTTATTCGCATGGCTCTGTTGCTCACAGCCGTGGCCGCCGGCCTTTTTATGATTACTGGGCACTCCTATTACAAACGTAACAAGCTTGCTGTAACACCCTGGCTGTTTCTCGCCGTAGGTTTGGCTTTCTTTATGGTGTACGTCATTGTTCCGATATTCCAATCAATTTCGTATTCATTCACCAAATGGAATGGCTTATACGACATTAATGGCGTGTGGACTGGCAAGTGGGTAGGCTTACACAACTACCGCATTTTGTTAGACGACCCTAATTTTTGGACATCATTAAAGAACAATTTAATCTGGCTAGTTCTTTATATGTTGGCTGTTCCCATCGGTTTATTTATCGCTTTGTTTCTGAACCAAACTGTTACCGGAATCCGCATATATAAATCCCTTTTCTTCTTCCCCTTTGTTATTTCGCAAGTAGTTGTCGGTTTGATATTCGCTTGGGCTTACAACCCTGAATTTGGCTTGTTAAGCGAAGTATGGGGCTGGTTCTTTTGCGAGATGAGAGAGAACATTGTCGGCAACCTAACGCGCGTATGCTCGGTTGACCCACCCTCTATTCTGGGCGATTCCAAAAAAGCCACTTACGGCATCATCGCCGCAGGGCTTTGGCCGCAAATTGCCTATTGTATGATCCTCTACTTGACCGGCTTAAATAATGTATCAGCAGATCAAATAGAAGCTGGGCGACTCGATGGTGCTAAAGGCTGGAAGTTGCTATGGCACGTTGTATTGCCACAACTAAAACCTGCCACGTTTATAGCCATTGTTGTAACAGTAATTGGTGCACTGCGCTCGTTCGACATGATCGCGACCATGACACAAGGCGGACCCTTCGGCTCAACCAACGTACTTGCCTTTTACATGTATGAACAGGCTGTAGGTGAAGGCGTTGGGCGTTATGGTTATGGTTCAGCAATCGCAACCGTACTTTTCTTAATTATGCTTGTTTACATAAGTTACTTCTTATGGCGCATGTACCAAGATGAAAAGGAGGGCAACTAAATGTTTCCAGTACCTATAGAAAAAAACTCTGCCAAAGCGCAAATCGCTTACAAACTGGCTCTGCCTATCGCCCTATTCTTTTGGCTGCTACCGCTACTTGCTATTTTTATGACCTCCATCCGGCCTGTGTCGGATATCGCTACTGGTAACGTATTTGGTATTCCAAGCTCGTTTCAGTTAATTCAAAATTACAGTGAAGTGTTTGCTAAAACTGAAGCGCTGCAATATTTGATCAATACCTTGCTCATCGCCTTACCAACTATGGTGTTATCGGTTGGTATGGCCTGTCTTACTGGCTATGCATTGGCAATCTATAAGTTTCGTTGGGCCTTGCCGCTGTTCTTTTTGTTTGTCGCAGGCAACTTCGTACCGTTTCAAATATTGATGCTGCCGGTGGTAAACATCTCGGTGAAGCTTGAAATCATGAACACAGTGCCAGGGTTGGTCATGTTTCATGCAGCGTTTCAACTTGGTTTTTGCACGCTGTTTATGCGCAATTTTATGAAAGCCCTACCGTTCGAACTTATTGAGTCTGCGCGGCTTGAAGGAGTTGGTGAATTTCAGATCTTTTGGCATTTGGTGTTGCCATTGGTCAAACCGGCTATTGCTGCACTATGTGTATTGATTTTCACCTTTATCTGGAACGATTTCTTCTGGGCCACGGTATTAATACAAGAAGATTCCAGCCTGCCTATAACCGTTGGAGTACGCACACTCAACGGTGAATTTGTTCAGCAATGGCATTTGATATCAGCGGCATCTTTGCTTGCGGCGATGCCACCTGTCATTATGTTCTTCATCATGCAAAAGCATTTTATCGCTGGCCTTACCTTAGGCGCAACAAAAGGCTAATTCGTTGTCAATTGGGTGCCTGCTACTATGCGGGCACTCATAATCCACCACACTCTCCGCACTTGCCTGACGGAGCCTGAGTGCCTGATCCTTTCTTAACCCAAATGTAGCATGGGTAAACTTGTACCATCCCCACGCCTTTTTTCCATTTCCTCTTTCAATAACCTTCCCTTTTGATTCCAAACTGGATATTGTCTAGGTTCGAGTAGCAAGCTTTCTAAGAGCTCATAGTTTTCGCCAAAAAAAGATAAAATCAAACTCTACAACAGGAGATTTATATGGACAAGAATACGGATACAACCGAAGAAATTTCGTTTGACGATTTTGATGAACAGATTAACCCCAAACCTGAAGAAAACGATTTTGATCGTATTCTTGAAATAGCACTGACGCGCCGCGGCTTACTCAAGAGCGTTGTCGCGGTGGGTGGCGTTGCCACACTGGGCTCTTTGGCTACCCTCGCACCAGGCGATGCGCAAGCAGCAACTACCCGATTCGCATTCGAATCAATTGATGCAAACACCCTGGACGACATCACTGTCCCACAAGGCTATTCAGCTCAAGTCGTTACACGTTGGGGCGATCCGCTTTGGTCAGATGGCATTGATTTTGATCATGCAACACGCGGCTCAGCCGCAAGTCAGGTCACGTCATTCGGCGACAACATCGACGGTATGGAAGTGTTTGCCCACGGTGATAAAACACTGATGGTGGTCAACAACGAATACACAAATCGAAAAATCATTTGGGGAAATCGCGAAGAGGGGAAATACGAAACCAATGACGACGTACTCAAGGGTAAGATGGCGCACGGTTTAACCGTTGTTGAAATCGCGCAATCCGATTCTGGTGAATGGGCGATCGTGGTTGATAGCCCTTACAATCGTCGCGTTACGCCTGACACGGTTATGCAAATGACTGGGCCCGCTGCGGGGCATGACTTATTAAAAACATCAGCCGACCCAGACGGAAACACGCCACTGGGTACCTACAATAACTGCGGCAATGGCTCAACACCCTGGGGCACTTACCTGGCCTGCGAAGAAAATTTCAATGGTTACTTCTCAGCGGCCGACGAAGCGCACAAGGTATCACCAGAACTCAAGCGATACGGTGTTTCATCTAAAGATTGGGGCTATGGTTGGGCAAAAGTAGATGATCGCTTTGATGTATCAAAAGAGCCTAACGAACCGAACCGGCATGGGTACGTGGTTGAAATTGATCCACGAAAACCCGATGCTGCGCCGAAAAAACGCAGCGCCTTAGGTCGATTCAAACACGAGAACGCTGAGCTGGTTATTAACCATGACGGCCGCGTTGTTGTTTACATGGGTGATGATGAACGAGGTGAATTTCTCTACCGCTTTGTATCTAACGGCGTTTACGCTGTTGGCGCTGAAACCGACTCTCTACTTGAAGACGGCAAACTCTATGCAGCTAAGTTTCATGACACAGGTGCTGGTGAGTGGCTAGAATTGAACCCTGAAACCAGCGGCCTTGCGTCGATGGCTGAAGTGTGCATTCACACACGTCTGGCTGCGTCAACGGTTGGTGCAACCACCATGGACCGTCCCGAGTGGGTAGCTGCAAACCCCAAAGCACCGGAAGTCTATTGCGCTTTAACGAATAATAAAAACCGTGGCATCAAACCCAACGCTGGAGGTGATTTAACCCCTGCTGTTGGGCCTAACCCTCGTGAGAAAAATCTGTACGGGCAAGTGGTGCGATGGCGACCTAATGGTGGCGATCACACCAGCAATGGCTTCGCCTGGGATTTATTCGTTATGGCAGGCAACCCGAAAATTCATTCTGATGCCTATGCAGGTTCTGCAAACGTTAACGAAGCGAACATGTTTAATTCGCCTGATGGATTGAAGTTCGATTCGAACGGCATGCTATGGATTCAAACTGATGGCAACTATACCAACGCAGAAGAGTTTGAAGGCCACGGTAACAACCAAATGTTGGCTGGCGATCCCGCCACCGGCGAATTGCGACGCTTTTTGGTGGGACCGAATGAATGCGAAGTCACCGGTTGTACTTGGAGCCCCGACAAACGCACCATGTTTATCGGCATTCAACACCCCGGTGAAAGAGGCAATAGCCATTGGCCGGAAGGTGGAGACGCCGTCCCTCGATCAGCCGTGGTCGCGATTAAACGCGATGATGGCGGATTAGTCGGTTAATTTTTTGTAGTAACGGCAGCGCTCGCAAACCTTGCGAGCGCTCCGCTCTCCCGCCCTACCCACCGCTTATGCTAGTCTGATCAACAACAAAAGACTGAAGACAAGCTAGTGGGTACACACATAAAAGCACTCGAACAAGCTAGGCGCACAGAATGGGAATCCTTATTCGAAAGCTATGCTGCATTCTATAAAGTAACCCTACCCAGCGGCTGCAAAGAAAAAGTCTGGGACTGGATATTTAATGAAGCAGAACCTTTCTGGTGCGACCTGGCTTATAACGACCACGACCAAGCCATCGGCTTTGTCCAATACCAACTAATGCACCGATCTCTAAGTGGCGGCAAAGTTTGCTATTTGAGTGATTTGTTTGTTAACCCAGACCAAAGAAAATCAGGCACCGGCCGGGCACTGATCGATCACGTAATCTCTTTTGCAAAATCCAATGGTATCGAGAATGTTCGTTGGCTTACGCAGCAAAACAACACATCCGCTAAAAGTTTGTACGACACCTACATCGCTCAATCAGAGTTTGTTTTATACTCCGTGCCCGTTCAAGCAGATTAGAATGCACTATGCTCTATGTCACGACCGTGACAGGCAAATAGCGTAACAACCAATTTGATCCTATGAACACAATTGTTTTTTTTCAAATCATATTCGGCTTTGTATTGCTCGTTGGTGGTGCAGAGATCATGGTGCGCGGGGCTGCTGAAATTGCCAAACGTTTCGGTATTCCTCCCATCGTAATCGGTTTAACCGTCGTCGCATTCGGCACCAGTGCACCAGAAATGGCGGTGGCCATTCAGTCGGGGCTTGAAGGTAAAGCAGATATAGCACTGGGAAATGTTGTTGGTAGCAATATCCTCAATATACTGCTCATACTCGGTCTTGCAGCCATGATCACACCATTGATTGTGGGCAGCCGCATCGTGCGAACAGACGTGCCCATTCTTATAGCTGTAACGCTAGCGCTATTTGCACTCTCTTACGATGGTCGTATCAGTGTTGTCGATGGCGCCATCCTTTTTGCTGGTAGCATCCTCTATACGGTCTATGCGATTTTTAGTGCACGCAAGGAATCGTATACGACCGGACTTGAAGAAGATACGGACCTCGATACCCCAAAAAACAGACACCCTGCTGTATCTTTTTTGTTAGTGATTATTGGTTTAGCCATGTTGGTCACTGGCGCTGATTTCCTGGTTGCTGGTGCCGTCACCATTGCGCGTTGGCTTGGCGTTAGCGAATTATTAATCGGCTTAACTGTCATATCCATTGGTACTTCTTTACCCGAAATAGCAACGACTGTAGTTGCCGCTCTACGCGGCATGCGCGATATGGCTGTTGGAAACGTGGTGGGGAGTTGTTTGTTTAATGTGATGGCCGTAACCGGCGCCGCAGCCGTCTTTACACCAGCAGGTTTGGCAGTTGACCCAGCTCTGGTTCGGTTCGATATGCCCGTTATGTTAGCGGCAACGGTTGCCTGCTTGCCTATATTTGCCACAGGCCATTTAATCGATCGATGGGAAGGTCTGTTGTTCTTCTTTTTTTACCTTGCTTATACAACATATTTAATAATGGCATCGCATTCTCAGGAATCAGTTGAGGTGATGCACTGGGCAATGCTGAGCTTTGTTATCCCTCTTACGTTTATCACATTGCTTATATTGTGGTTACGCGAAATTCGCAACAAAAGCAAATCCGGGAATTCTTGAGTTTGGAACTTCATCTATTAAACTTGACTCCTAGTTTTATGGTGAAGAAAATCTTAACGTTAGTATTACTGTTCTCTTTCACGCTACCCCTTCTATCATCAGCACAGGCATCTGATCCAGGTCCGCTTTTCGGCGAATGGGGCACCCAAAAGCAATGTGCTGGTGAACTCATCACGCCAAAAGGCACGAAATTCGCGCAACCGTTTCGTATCAGCAAGGATTGGCTACAAAATGGTGATGTTTGGTGCCGTATAACGTGGACATCAGTAAGTACCGAAGGCGATGCCGCTATCGCCTCCGTAAACGCGCTGTGCGGAGAGGACACCGATCGTCACTATCAATTAAGGTTCGAGCTACAGGATGAAGCACTGAGCATATTCTGGAATTTATTCCACAAGAACGGACCGCTTAATCGCTGCGAATAAGTAGTCACTCTCGGTGTTCATGATTCAATCTAAGGCGTGCTCTACGCATTGTTGCATGGTTGTGCAACGACACTTCATCATTTCACCAAGAACGGCGTCAATTTTTTTAAGTTCATCTATCTGTTTTCGCACCGCTTCGCGCTTTGATATTACCGTAGGTTTACACACACCCTCCATAGATGCATCTTCTGCGAATTGCACCAACAGTTCACTGATTTCATTGATGGAAAACCCAGCCTTTTGGCATAACTGAATGAAGCGTAGGCATGCCAACGCACTGGCATCAAACTCACGCCTACCAGACACTCTTGCCAGCGACGGCAGTAACCCGCGTTTTTCATAGTATCGAATGGTTGACGATGGCATGTCTAACTGCTTTGAAACATCACCAATTCTCATGATTTTTTTCGCTCAATCACAAGATAAATAATATAAGCCAGTACCAGCAGCAATCCCACAATGCCCACAATCAAACTCAACTGTGTGAGTGCTGGAGGTAAACTTCCCAGCAAACCAACCGTACTTAAACCGCCGAAGCCCACCAAAGCGATCAACAGCGGTAACTTGCAGGCGAGAATACATAAAAACAGGACAAACACTCCTTTCTTCTTGTTCTTCATTAAACTGCCTAATACACCTTCGTTTGTTTGATCACTCATTCGTTTCTCCCTAATGTGCACATAGCTTACGACTTAAACCATGGTTTAAGTCAAGCTTAAAGTTGTTAGTTGCGATGTGGTAGTGAGAATTTGTTAAGGTCTTTAGCGAATGAACCGGTGAGTTAACAATGAGTTGGATTTTAAATGAGACTGTTTATACCAGTGCAGGCAATGTAGCCGCAGGTAGCGCGGGCAATGGCCCTCCACTGGTACTCGCCCACGGATGGCCATGGTCTTCGTACTCGTGGCACCGAGTAATCCCTGGCTTGGCCAACAACTACCGGGTTCATTGGTACGACATGCCTGGTTACGGGCAGTCTGACAAACGGGCAGAACAAAGGACATCGCTTGATATCCAAGGTCAAGTGTTTTCAGAAATGATAGAACACTGGAAACTTGACCACCCTATCGTCATCGCGCATGATTTTGGTGGTGCTACCACGCTACGCGCACACCTGTTACACAATTGCGAATTCAGTCATTATGTACTGATGAATGTTGTCGCCATGCGCCCATGGGGATCGACATTCTTTGACCATGTAGGCAGCCATGTTGAGGCATTTCTTGGTTTACCACCACACATTCACAGAGCCGTTGTCACATCTTATGTTGAAGGCGCGATTGTCGCAGGAATAGATGCGCTCGACCTTCAGCGACTGGTTGAACCTTGGTTAAGCGAAGACGGACAGGCAAGTTTTTATCGACAATTTGCGCAGGCAGACGAACGATTCACCGCCGAAGTTGAACCACAATTTGGATGCATCCGTTGTCCCACAAACATCATTTGGGGTGCAGCCGACCCTTGGATTCCACTAGAGCGTGGATGCGAGCTACATGACTTGATGCCCAAGGCCGTTTTCGAAACACTAGAAGGAATTGGGCACTTGCCACAGCTTGAAGCCTCGGATCTTGTGTTGGATCGTCTATTGGAAATTTTACCTACCCGTTGTTAAATTGCACTTCCAACGTGCGAATAACACTAAAAATAGTCTTATTAACCGGCGTCGGTATACCGTGTTTTTCTCCAAGCTCAATGACCACTGGCGCAAACATATCAAGCTCAGTTTTACGAGCAGCTTCTATATCTTGCAACATCGATGTTTTTCCGTCTTCGGCAATAATATCCAGGGTTTTATAGAAACTGATTGCGTCTTCATCCCTCAAGTCAACACCTTCCGCTTTTGCCACTGCGATGACCTCTCGCATGAGCGACTCTTTTAACCATCGTAGATCGGCTTGTGTTTTATACCAACCATAGGTTGCACCGGTTACTGCCGATGATTGGTTCATGCCAACATTCACCATGAATTTCCACCAAACAGTGCGTTGCATATCTTCGGGTGTTTCGTGGCTGATACCTACCTTGTCCAAAATTTGCTGAACAGCCCTTACGTTTTTACTCAATTCCTTGTTATTGACTTCACCGAACACCAATAGTGGAGGCCGCGAATGATAGATTCTATTCCCTTCTCTGCGTGCATCCAGATTCATTGCTATAGCGCGCAACACGTTTTCGCCACCATACAAACTAGCAATGATATCTTCACTGGTTAATCCATTGAGTAGAGAAACGAAAATTGTGTTTGCATGAATACACTTGGCAAGATCAGGTAAGGCGGATTCAAGGTGATGGTATTTGGTAGCCACAATCACTAAATCTGCCTTGAAATCATTGTTAGTTTCATCAGCATTGAGAATGGGAACGCGATATTGAACATCATTAATATAGACGCCATCGCGTAGCAACCTATCATAGCGCTCTCCACGTGCCACGATTCTGGTCTCTATACCAGCGGTATGAAAGATATTTGCATATACCGCACCTAGTGCGCCGGCTCCTAATATTGCTACGCGCTCAATCATGTCTATCACTTTACCTACTTCTAATAACCAAACAACGCTGTTGGTTAAAGTATACCGCGGCCCAGAATAACCCGCTCTACCGGGCTGCACGCCTATTGCAGCTGTGCCTCTTAGGTACTATACCTGTCCAATGACACTCGGTCTCGAACATGGCATAAATCGTTTAGTCCCCTACTCGGCCGGCTGGCCGGGTGAATTCATTGCTGAGTCACAAAAGATACAGGAATTATGTGCCGACTATATTCTCGCGTTAGAACATATTGGCAGCACATCCATTCCAAATATGTCGGCAAAACCCATCATCGATATGGCGCTTGGTGTTGCCTCGCTTAATCATTCTGACTTAATGATTCCCGCCATGGAGTCCCTTGGCTACGATTACCCTGGTGACATTGGCATCCCTGATGATCGTATTTTCGGTCGCGACCGTGGTTACAGGAAATTTTTAATTCATGCTGTTGAATTCAATGGACCACATTGGCACAAGTACTTAAAATTTCGTGATGCCTTACGTGCCGACGCCGCGCTTGCCGATAGCTATGGCAATCTTAAGTCCAGGATCGTTAAAGAACACCCAGAGGGGCGTGCAATCTACAGCGAGTTAAAATCAGAATTCATAAACCGCGTGCTCGAGCGATAGCAAATCTGGCACGAACGCTTTATCCGAAGTTGAACTAACATTCAACAATTCTACCTACGCTAGTTACAGATTTGGAAGACAAGAAATGAACGATTTAGAAGGCGGCTGCCTGTGTGGAAAAGTGCGCTATACATCATCGTCAAAACCATTAACAACGGTGGCGTGCCATTGCACTGATTGTCGAAAACAATCCGGAACAGCATTCTCAATCATCATTGGAATTTCCAGCGACTCTTTAACTATTTCAGGAGATTCACTGCGCAGCTTTGACGACATTGGTTCAAGTGGTAAACCCATTCATCGCTTTTTTTGTAATGCATGCGGCTCACCCCTATATTCACAGGTAGAAGCAGCTCCTGATGTTGTTTTTTTAAAAGCGGGTTCCTTGGATAACACGGATTGGGTGGAAGTTACAGCAGAAATTTGGTGCGATTCCAAAGTGAGCTGGAGCCAACTGGAAATTGGGCTAAAGCAATTTCCACGCAGCCCGCGTGAGTGAGAGCGTTAATAACCGACCCCATTCATTTTCAATTTCGCCATCTTGAACGAAGCCTACCTTTTCATACGCTTTGATTGCGGAAGTATTTTTACACGCCGGGTCAATCCCAAGTGCGGGAATGCCATCATCGAACATTATCGAACACAATTGCATTAAGTAACGTACGCCATGACCCTGCCCCATTAGCTCACTGCGCCCGATGAAAGTATCTATACCACGAGACCCTGGCGGCAAATACGCCAGGTGATGATCATTCCATGCATGAAGATCGTAGTCTTGTACGAATGCAATAGGTTCATCTTTATAGCTGACTATTTGCATTCGGATACGATCGTCCTCAAGCGAATCTTCTAAGTCCTCAATGTAGTCATCATCGGTATACCACTGTTTTACCCGGGGGTCATCCAACCAACCAGACAGCAAGGGTAAATCTTCTTCTACAACCAATTTAAATGTGTATGTGCCACTCATGTCATTTATCCCGGAACCTCGAAACACCGACCCCAGTGAATAATTGATCTCTTTGTAACAGAGAATGAACCACTTTCGAATGTATCATTGCTACAGTTATCTTGCGAACTGAAAGTAATAAAATGATTATCTACAACTCGATTTAAGTCACATGAAATGTATTTTTTTAAAATCGCTTAGGGCACTTACGTTTATCTCTATTGGTTTAATCAGTGCACTGGTGGTTAATGGCGCACATTCAGATGACACATTTGACGAACCTATGGGCCTGGATATGCGATCAGTGCAAATACCAATCAGCACGGTGCAGAAACCAACCCGTGATGAGACCTACAAGATAAGAACCGGAGATCGGCTCCATATTACGGTCGAAGATCGACCTGACTTAGATCAAGAATTGCTGGTGCTGCCCGACGGAAATCTCATGTTTCCCCTTATAAAAGAATTTAAAGTATCTGGCCTGACCTTAGCTGAAATCGAAACAGAGATTGCCACGAGAATTGAGAATACGAAGTTCGTTTCGAACCCTAAAGTGACAGCCAAGTTATTGAAATGAGCATCCGTTATTAAAAATATATTGCGGATTTACCGTAAATTTAACGGCACATTTGAAGAACACCGTTCGCAATTCTAACGAAATCACCATAAACTATGCGCCATACTATTTGGGCCTAATCCCTTGTCGCAAAAAAACAACCTCAGCATCGATCTTACATCTGGATTACTCTTGCTTGCATTAGCAACGGTATGGGGTGGCTCTTTCTTCTTTGCTGAAGTCGCGTTAGAAGAAGTACCGCCTCTGACGATTGCAATGCATCGTATTGTCTGGGCTGTTCCAGTACTTTTTCTCATCGTACTTTGGCAGAAACTGAGTATTCCAAAGTCCCTGAATGCCTGGCTTTGCTATCTAGTTATGGGCGCGCTAAACAACGCTATACCTTTCTCATTAATATTCTGGGGGCAAACCAGCATTAGCAGCGGCCTTGCGTCCATATTAAATGGGACAACGGCTGTGTTTGGTGCGGTTGTGGCCGGCTTACTGTTAGCCGATGAACCTTTGACAAAGCGCAAAATAGTTGGTGCCCTATTTGGCGTTTTCGGTGTGGCAGTAATAATGGGCTTAGACGCACTTACAAATTTTAGCGTACAGAATCTTGGTCAACTCGCTGTACTCGGTGCCGCTTTGTCATACGCATTCGCAGGCGTTTGGGGTAAACGGTATTTGTCTGGCTATCCACCCGTTATGAATGCGTTTGGTATGTTAGTCGGTAGCGCAGTGCTAATGATTCCAACTGCTTTCATTGTTGAAGGACCACCCTCATTTGACTTATCCACAACCGTTTGGGCCATGCTTATCGCATTGGCCGTTCTATCAACCGCATTGGCCTACCTGCTGTACTTCAGAATACTCGCTCGCGCTGGTTCCGCGAACTTAATGCTGGTCACCCTACTTATACCTCCAGTGGCCATATTGCTTAGTGGTGTATTTCTTGGCGAACGGTTGGGTTTACCAGCACTAATAGGTTTTGTGATTATTGCATTTGGCTTAGCCATTACTGATGGCCGTTTACTCTCAAAGCTTCGAGTAAGTTAACAAAAACATGTAAATACAAACTTACGTTCAGTAGGTTGCATTGATGTAGACCACTGTCCTAGATAACTTCGTCAGCCAACAAAGGAAAAATGCGAATCTGTTTTTCCGTACCTGCCACCATCACAGTATCTTCATGAATTCGCACTTGATTAATGCCTTTTTGCGAGGCAAGCGGCTCACTGAGAGTGTAGCGTCGCACAGTTTAAATTTAAGCGTCATCTTAGCACCCGTTCGCCAAGAGCCGACACAGCGTTTGCTGTCAGGCAACTCCGTAGTCACAATTACTCGTAGTTTGATTTGCTCCCTTCTGTTTTTGTATCGGTTAGCCGAATCCTTTCGACAATCAAACAAAAATGTCAATGGGCTGGTAGGTGCGTGCGGTTTGCGACGAACCGCCGTTTAATACCGTGAATCAACACACAGCCAAGTCCAATTCGACCAATTTCGTGTACGACACTTGACACGACACCTTTTAGTGTCATATTATAAAACACCATTTGGTGTTATGAGAGTTCAAATGATTAGCAACAACCTATTAGCAAGCCAATGAATCAACAAATTCAATCTTCATTTCGCGCTTTAAGCGACCCCACTCGTCGGCAAATACTTATGGAGCTGGGCGAGGATGAGCTCACCATAAGTGAGGTGGTAGATAAATTTGAGTTAACGCGCACGGCTGTGCGCAAACACCTAACCATTCTTGAGGAGGGTAATTTAATTACCGTGACTCCAAGAGGGAAAGAACGTGTGACCCGTCTGAATCCAACTGGCTTAAAAACAACGGCCGAATGGTTCAATTACTTTGATAAATATTGGGATACGGCGCTTAATTCACTAAAGAAAGCGATTGAAAGCAACGACCCTAAAACCCGAGAGAAGAAAAAATGAGCGCAACTACAATCAATAAATCCATTTTCCTGACCGCATCTCGAGAAACGATTTGGGAATACCTAACTGATAAAGACAAGCTGGGACAATGGTTTCACCCTGCCGCTAATAATCTTGAAGAGGGCAAACCGTTCGCACTACTAAAGGATGCATCTGACAGTGAATCAAAAATTTGTTGGGGTGATGTGCTTAGCGCTAACAAACCATCATCGTTAACTTATACCTTCACCATTGGTGGCCCAATGGGTGACAACATGACAACCGTTAACTGGACACTCGAAGAGGCCGCTGGTGGTACACGCGTTTCTGTTACGCACGAAGGCATCGGCGAAGCGGCTGGCGAAGCCGCATTAGGCTTATTGATGGCTCTGGATGCTGGATGGGACAAGCACTTTGTCAAATTGCGCGAAAATCTAGCTGCGTAACGCCAATTGCTCACAGGGCCGTAACACACGGCCCTTGTGAGCCTTGGTTCAACTTTCCGCCCTTCGCGTTTATCAATTACGTCACCACCGCTCATCTCAATCGGTATTAACGCCGATACCTGATTAGCACTATGCTGTAAATACCAAGCCAATTGAACACTACGCATCGCATGTGAACCGACGGGGTCGACGAATGTTAAAAGTAATTGGAATAATTATGGCGGTAATTTTCGCTGTGATATTCGGCGGCCTTTCCACAATGGGTACCTTTATGACCCTCGGGTCTATTCCCGACAGCAAAGCGGTTACTGGTGCTCAGCTTTCCGAAGGCACGAAACAAAAATTGATTGATGCCGGTATTGTTGGCGAAAATGAAACCATAAAATACTTTTACTCTGAAGATCTGTTTTCGTTTGTCAATTACGGAAATCTATTTACCAACAAGCGCGTAGTGTCTTACGAAATTGACGACGGTACCAATGAAAGAGCCATCTACTCAGCAGCCTACAATGAAATAACCAACATTGAAATAGAACAGTCTGAGAATTTTCTGGACGATTCAACCATTCAAGTTTACGAGAATGACGAGTTCAGTTTCATGCTTGTTGTGTCAACCGAGGAAAACGGTGATGAAGCGTTTTTCAATGAACTTAACAAGACGTGGACTGCTAATCTTAGAGTCAAACAACCCGTCGATGTAATAGAAAATGGCCAACCGAATAACGAAAGAATCGACTTTAGCGAGAGCGCATTCTAACAGTCTATATATATTGACTTGTACTAACTCAGCTGACAAGATAAAGCACTACTTTGACAAACGTTCATCATGTCAGTTGAATTTCTCCTCACATCATTCATAGTTGTATTGCTGCCAGGCAGCGGTGTTCTATATACCATCGCGATTGGTCTAGGACGTGGATTTCGTCCAAGCGTAGCGGCGGCCTTTGGCTGTACCCTGGGAATTGTTCCTGCAGCTGTTGCTAGCATACTCGGATTGGCCGCCATTTTTCATACAAGCACCCTCGCCTTTTTGGTGATCAAATATCTAGGTGTAGCGTATCTGCTTTTTATGGCCTGGAGCATGCTCAGGCGCGATGGCCTGTTGAGCTTAGAAGAGAACACCGCAGAAGAAAGCTATATGCGCACAGCTGTTAACGGTACTTTGCTCAACGTGTTAAATCCGAAACTATCGCTGTTTTTTCTTGCCTTCTTACCGCAATTTATTCCAGCCACAAACGGAGGCTCAGTCATATATATGGCCTACTTGGCCATCGTATTTATGCTAATGACCTTCGTGATGTTTGTTTTATATGGCGCATTTGCATCGAAAGCACGTAAATACGTGATTGAATCGCCCACTATTATGGTTTGGATTAAACGAACCTTTGCCGGCACGTTTGGTATATTGGGATTGAGGTTAGCGTTTAGCGATAACTAATCGTAAAAGGCAGATTGTCTTCTTAATTTGACAATTTGGCCCAAGCCGCATCGGCTTCCACTTTATATGTTGCCCAATTGCCATCGAGCCAACGGTCGCGGCCGCGCGCGGCATAGAACAGATAAAGTTGATCGTCCAGAATTTCCCAATGTGTGCCATCAGTTCGCACTAGCCCTTCACCCAAGCTAAGTGCGTTTGCGCAGTGACCGTTATAAGCGGGAGAATACATTTCAGGATTTGCGGAGAATTTGTCCGCACTCTCTTTGTTTGAAAAATTCCATTTCGCGCCTTTATATTTCACAACAAAGGACTTCTTACCTTTCAATGCCGCCGCTTGCGGTGCTCGCTCTAAAGTGTGGTAGGCAACGGTGTCGTGTCCACCGATGGCAACACCTTTGAAACGAGATTTTGATACAGGTTCTGCCGCACTCACAACACCTGCAAAAACCAACGCGCTAACAGCCACCCAAAAATTTTTAAAACGCATTGTCTAAGTCCTTAACGCTAATCTTGATCTGAAGATCAAGATTAGTCCGCTAGCGCAACGTTAAGTTCCGCTCGAGTATCGCCTAAAACGGCTGCCGGTTTAACCCACACTGCTGCATCGTGATACACCGCCCCACCATTGGGCTTTCCAGATTCGGCGCTGGTCAGCGCATTTATTCCGATTCCACCCGCAAACTTGTGATTCGGCCACAAGCTCTCAACCACCACTGTTCCCGGCTGCACCCCTGTAAATTCTCTTACTTCCACGCTCACCTCGCCCTGTTGATTGCCAAGCGTTGCAAATGAACCGGCTTGTAATTGATAGTGACTAATATCGTCTGGGTGCATCATGACGAAGGGTTGTTTTTCCATACGAACGGACGTGGGCGTTTCTGTAAATGTGGTATTCAAAAACTGTCGAGCGGGCGCGGTCACCAACCGTAAAGGATGCTCATCGCTGGGTTGATCAATAACATCCCAGTAGTCGGCCATGCTTGGCATGCCTGCGGAATTTGGACCTTGCAAGGACCAGTCGGGTGAGAAATGAAAACGCTTATCGCTGGTGTCAAAACCATCTAAGAAATTTGCTGTTTCAAATTGACGACTCACATCCAGATTACCGTTTTTTTCAAGCTCTTCTATACCCGATAAACCGGTGGCTTTAAGCGTTGCATCGATAAGTTCACGTTCGCTGAGTTCATTCGCGGGATGCGACATGCCTAAGCGTTCAAACAAACCAATCAACACGGTGTGATTACTTCGACATTCACCAGGCGGGTCAATGAGTTTGGCACCAAGCTGCACTGATGTATGCCCACCTGCGGTATAAAAATCATCATGCTCTAAAAACATGGTTGCGGGTAAAACAATGTCAGCCCACATAGCCGTGTCTGTCATAAATTGTTCATGCACAACCGTGAATAAATCTTCACGTGCAAAGCCTTTTAAAACTTTATTGGTATCTGGCGCAACAACGGCTGGGTTGGTGTTTTGTATGAACAAGGCTTTTACTGGCGGGCCACCTTGAAGATCAGCTTCATTGCCACAAAGAATTGGGCCAATGCGTGATTGGTCAAACAAACGAGTATGTTGCGATTGTGTATCTAAGCCACGAATTAACGTGGTATCAAGGCCATATAGTTCACTCTGGCTATAAAGCGCACCACCACCTTGTTCAAGCCAAGCGCCTGTGACTGCTGGTAAACAACTAACTGCATGCATATTGGCTGCACCATTACGTGATCGAGTGAAACCGTACCCTAAGCGCATGAAACTTTTCTTAGTGCTCCCGTAAAGTCGGGCAAAGTCGATAATTTCCTGCTCACTAAGTCCGGTTATAGCCGACGCCCATGCTGGCGTTTTAGTCGCAAAATGCGCATCGGTATTTTCATCAAAGTCTGTATGCTTTGCTAAATAGTTTCGATCAGCCAGTCCTTCTTCTAACAAGACATGGATAACGGCACAAGCGAGTGCGGCATCGGTGCCTGGCTTTAACATTAAATGCATGTCTGCTTTGTCAGCGGTCTTGGTTTTATAAGGGTCAACCACCACCAACTTCGCGCCAGACTCACGCTTTGCTTGGGCTAGGTGATGCATCACATTTACTTGGGTGCTGACCGGGTTACCACCCCAAACAATGACCAACTCACTCTTGTGCATCAAGCGTGCATCCGAACCTCTTTTGGAACCCACACCCGCTTTCCATCCGGCATCGGCTAGTGGAGTACAAAACGTGGAATGCTGGCGAGAGGTGCCTAAGCAATGTCGTAAACGATCCAGACCATCCCGCTGCACCCACCCCATCGTGCCTGCATAGTGAAACGGCCAAATCGCTTGTGCACCATCGGTATTTATAATGTCTTTGAATCTATCCGCGATGGTGTCGAGCGCCTCGTCCCAACTGATTCGTTCGTACTCGGAAATGCCGACACCACGCTTACCGACTCGTTTTAGTGGATGCGTTAACCGATCCGGATGATGAACACGTTCAGAGTAGCGCGACACCTTTGCGCATATGGTGCCGGCGGTATAACTATGCGATTTGTTGCCATAGACTTTACCAATCGTTTTTTCGTCCAGCACTTCAACGTCGAGCGAACAAACACTCGGACAATCGTGCGGACAAACCGATCTTTTCTTGACACTCATGCAATGAACCCACAAAGAATCTGAATGAATTAGTTGATTATTATGCGCCGCGCCAGGCCCTTTGACCAAACGCCTTTAGGAGCGCACCACTGGCAAATATGCCAACCCACACACAGTGTACTTTCACTCTAGATTCTACGCAAAATAAGCCAAAGCAGCTGAGCCAGAATTGTAACGCGATAATTCACATTTATTCGGGCTGTGAGGTAAACCACAGCTTCATGACTTAAACGCCGCGAACCTTGCTAAGCGCCTGTGAATCGGGGGCTTTTTCTCATTTCTACACCCTTTCATTTGTTAGATTACGGTTGCGTTCCATATACGGATGGCGCTACTCGAACCCGCCATCTCAACGTAAAATGACTCTATGACTAAATTAATTACACCAATCCTCATTGCCCTACTGCTAAGCGCGTGCAGCGACAGTGGGGTTGTTGTGGGCAATGATTCAAGCACCAACACCGGCGGCAACACTGCTGGTGGATCTGGCACACCCACCAACGGTTCAAACTCAGGCAGCACACCCATCACACCAGTTGCACCCGTCGCACCTGTCGCCGGTGGAGCACCGATTGTTGAAGAAACCGGCACAGGCGCACCAGTAACCACCGCTGCTACAAGCAACCTCGACCCACTTGATGTGGACGCCGCGCGATTCTTAAACCAAGCGACATTTGGTGCAAGCGTAAAAAGCATTGCCGAGTTTCGAACATTCCCAAGCAAGGCAGCTTGGATAGATGCGCAAATGGAATTACCCGTATCGTTAACTCTCCCCTACGTATTAGAAGTTGGACGTGGCAGTAGAACTGCAGATCGACACGAACCGTGGTGGAACAACGCGCTCAATGAACCTGATCAATTACGTCAACGCACAGCATTTGCGCTAAGCCAAATCTTTGTTATCTCCGATATCGACAGGGCCTTATCAACGCAACAGTTTGGTGTGTCTGACTACTACGACATGCTGTCACAAAATGCATTTATCAACTATCGCACTTTGCTTGAAAAGGTTGCACTGCATCCGGCAATGGGTGTGTATTTAAGTATGGTTAGAAACGAGAAAGCTAACCCAGAACTTAATATCCGTCCTGATGAAAACTTCGCCCGTGAAGTTCTACAGCTGTTCTCGATTGGTTTGTATGAATTAGATAACGGTGGCCAGATCATCAACCCAGGCAACCCAACGCCTACGTACACGCAAAAAACGATTGAAGAATTTGCCCGCGTTTTTACGGGTTGGGAATACCCGAATACACGATACTGGGGAGACACTAATCTTGGCTTTGGCGGTCACTTTAGCGGCCGCATGGTGGCATTCGAGGAATATCACGACACTGGTACGAAGGCTTTGCTCAACGGTGCAGTCGTACCAGCCGGCTTAAGCACAGAACAAGATATGCAAGCCGCACTTGATAATATTTTTCAACACCGAAATGTAGGGCCGTTTATTTCTAAGCAACTCATTCAACGTTTAGTGACCAGCAACCCATCGCCTGACTACGTTAGTCGAGTCGCTAGCGTCTTTAACGATAACGGCACTGGCGAGCGCGGTAACTTAGGTAGCGTTGTCAAAGCCATTCTACTCGACGATGAAGCGCAACGTGGCGTGGCGGCGAATCCGGAATTTGGAAAAATTCGCGAACCCAATATTAAGTGGGCGCATTATTGGCGCGCACTCGAAGCCTATCCCGGGCCAGAATCAAATGGCATTCATCGTACAGCCGATTTCAGCCTTGAAGGTTTTGAGCAGATGGGCGGTCAAGCGGTAATGAAGTCTAAATCAGTTTTTAACTTTTTTAGTCCTGATACCGCACTCACGCCAGGTTCGCCGTTACTGGCGCCAGAAATGCAGAACATGACGGAAGCATTTATTGCTGCCACGCATATTAACTATCATCATCAAGTATATCGCTTCCACAACAGAGCTGACTTAACTGATGACAACCCGTTAGTTACATTGACCAATTTTGAAGAGCTTGCGGATTTATCTGCAAACCCTGACAACTTACTTGATTGGTATAACTTGGTGTTCTTTGCGGGCACAATGCCGGATAACATGCGTGCAACACTGCGCGAATACATGCTTACCTTACCCAACACAGATGCGGGTCGCTTTGCGCGAGTACAAGACTCATTGTTTATGGTCGTGGTATCCCCTGCACTGCACATTCAGCGATAACGGAGAATAATAAGATGCGTAGCACAGTAGATCGTAATCGCCGCAGGCTATTAAAACAACTCGCTTGCCTACCACTAGCCAGTGGTGTGTCAATGATGACAAGCCAACAAGCACATGCTATGACCTGCGGCTCGGGAAAATCATTGGTTTGTATTTTTCTCGCTGGCGGCGCTGATACGTTTAACTTTTTCGTTCCGACAAACAATACCGATTACTCAACCTATCGCAGCACTCGTGGTGACCTGGCTGTGGAAGAGGCAAACTTAATTGAAGTTAACGATGCCGATCAAGGTGGATTTGGCTTTCATGATCAACTGCCTAGCTTAGCAAATATGTATTCTCAGAATCGTTTGGCTGTGGTTGCAAATACGGGCACTTTGGTAAGACCCACATCACGTTCAGACTACTTAGCAACTAACTCGTTACCGCAATCCTTGTTCTCACACAACACACAGCAAAAGCTGTGGCAAACAGGTGCAGGCATTGTTAGCGGAAGTACCTCATTTGGTTGGGGTGGTGCGATTGGGGATCACTCCGCAGAATGTAATGGTGATATCAGTATCGCTCCAACGTTTTCCATCGCAGGCAATACTGATTGGCTTAGCTCAAACCAGAACAACTACATAAGTTTGAACGCAGATGTTGCCGTTGAACGCATGTATGGTTACGACAATTGGTCTGACTTTATTCCGGGCGATCGCCTAAATCGCATTGGGCCCACGCTTGAAGCGCTAATTGCACAAGGCCAAGCAGCACGCGATGCCGACATGTTAAACGCCGTGGCCAATTCAATTGCGCGTGCAACCAGTGCAACAACTCAGTTACATACCGCGCTGCAAGAAAACCCTTTGCCGCAAATGGAATATGACGGTCGAAATAAAATCGCCCGGCAGATGCATTTAGTTGCGCGCCTTATCGCTTCGCGAGAACGCTTAGGCATGACCCAACAGGTATTTTTCGTACGCATGGGTGGTTGGGATACACACTCGGATCAAAACGAGCGACAACCTGAGTTGTTCACCGCGTTAAATGAAGCAATTAGTGCGTTTCAGGATACAATGGACGACATTAACAAATCGTCGTCAACCACTTGCTTTACCGCATCTGACTTTGGCCGCACCTTAACGAGTAACGGCAACGGCACCGACCACGGCTGGGGTGGACATAACTTTGTATTCGGTGACGCCGTTGACGGCGGACGCGTTGTCGGGCAAATGCCTAACCTGGCAAACGTTGGCAATGACGACGACACGGGTGATCGCCGCGGTAACTTCGCCGGTCGCATCATCCCACAAATTTCAGTAAACCAGTATGCCGCCACCATCGCCCGATGGATGGGCGTAGAAGAGTCCGCGCTAACCAACGCCCTACCCAACCTGGCCAACTTCGCACAAACCGACCTAGGCTTCATGCGCAGCTAGCCACAATACGGGGACAGTTTACTTATATCGATTGCACTTATTTAATTAAGTAAACTGCCCCCGTATTAGCCCCGTAAATACCGCATAAACGTGATTTAAGTACACTGTCCCCGGAATTCAGGCGCAGTAATTATGGGAAATGAACGATCGGTATAGTATTCAGTACGATCTGCAAATCGACGGCGGAACGCTGCGCTGAAGCTTGAGTCTTATTCTGCACCTACTTACTTAAACAGGAATAAGCTCATGAAATTTGTAACTAAAGCAATGCACGCCTACATCGACTACCCAGTTGCCTTGGGTCTTATCGTTATGCCTTTTCTACTGGGCATCGGTTCAGTTAACCCAGCTGCTATGTGGCTGTCAGTTGCAACAGGTGTTGCAGCGTTCATACTAACGTTGCTAACCGACCACGAAACCGGCGTTATTCGTGTACTGCCTTATAAACTGCACTTAGCCGTCGACTTTGCCGTTGGACTTGTATTTGTGGCCGCACCATTCATCCTTGGCTTCGCAGGTCTCGAAATGGCTTACTTTCTTGTTATCGGTTTAACCGTATTAGCCGTTGTTGGCCTCCACAAGCCTGAATCATCTCCAATACCAGCGGCCGCATAAATTCTCGCAGCCCAAATACGGGGACAGTGTACTTAATGCAACAGCATGCAATTAAGTAAACTGTCCCTGAATAGTACCGTCCTCGAAAAGCAAGACGGCCTCAATAGCGTAAGTCAATTAGGTAAACTGTCCCCGGAAAGCGGAGTGCGGGCTGGAGGCTAGCTTTAGGAAGGTACGATCTTCGCGCAACAGGAATTTTTCTTTTTGCGCAAACTCGTAGTTCTCTTTGCCTAAGGGATCGGCGGCGAGGCTGGCTCGATACTCTTCGTAGGCTTTCAAACTTTCTACATGATAAACACCATAAGCCAAGGTACTCGACCCTTCATGCGGTGCAAAGTATCCAACCAAGTCAGCTCCGTTACGCGGAATGGCCTCACCCCAGTTTTTTGAGTATTGGAAAAACTGTTCTTTCTTCGTTGGGTCGATGTGGTACCGAATAAAACAAGTCAACATGGGTGGCTCCTTTTGCAGAATGAACCCACAGTTTAGGCTATTGCGTAGCTCGAATAGTTCGACTATGATCGAACTATGAACGGAAGTCCCAACATCGCCCGAACCGCCGCGCTGATCGGCGACATTGCTCGCGCATCCATGCTCAGCGCGCTAATGAGTGGCAAGGCGCTCACGGCCTCAGAACTGGCCAGAGAAGCCGGTGTCACCATCCAAACCGCCAGCTCCCATCTGAGCAAGCTCGAGCAAGGGCGCCTGCTGAAGGTGCGCAAGCAAGGCCGCAACAAGTACTTTGAACTGGCCAGCCAGGACGTCGCTAACGTGCTAGAAGGTCTGATGGGCCTTGAAGCTGGCACACATCCACTCAAAACCAGAACCGGCCCCAGCGACGCTGCCCTTCGCCACGCGCGCGTGTGCTACAACCACTTGGCGGGTGATATGGGCATACAGCTTTACGATAGCTTACTGGCGAATCAATACTTAAAACTGGCTAACGAAAAGCTTATCCTCACCCGCAAGGGTGCACAATTCGTCAGAGAGTTTGGTATTGATATCGAGCACTTGCAAAGTGCAAAAGCACCTGTTTGTCGGGAATGCCTAGATTGGAGTGAGCGCCGATCGCACTTGGCTGGCAGCTTGGGCAGAGCCTTTTTACAACGCTTCGAAACGCTAAAATGGATAAAGCGTGAAGAGGGTTCACGCATCGTAAAATTCAGTCGGCATGGCGACGACGCGTTCAACGCAACGTTTTAAGAGTCATCCCACATCACGTTTGCGTTAGATGCAGCAGCCGCTTCCAAGAGCTCCAACAAGGGCACAGCACGCGTTGCTAGAGCGACGCGATTCGTTCTGTCGTCATCATCGTCAGCCGCAGCTTCCTCAACTTCTTCTTCGGGTTGATCAACTAAGGCTTGTTTAAGTGTAGCCATGGCTTGTGCAACATCTTCGCCCATGATTGCTCCGGGGATGTTACCGCTCTGCCCCATCAACTTTAATAAATCAGTAGCAGCATCACCAAACATGGTGATATCTGCATATGCAGTTGTTTTAAAAGTAACCAGCACGTGTCTATGACCTCATCAAGTTAAATTGCCGCTACAATCTGCGCATTGCGCAGGATTGACCCATGGCAGACTTTAACACACACATTTTCGCAGCCGCAGCTGCAGCCAGCTTTGGCGCTACAGTTTGCACAAAACTACTTGATCTCCCAGTGTCCACAGCACTATTGCTAACTGTCGGCGGCTGCATCGGGGGTGTGTTACCCGACATTGATCTTAAATACTCCATGCCGAGCAAGATATTGTTTTCAGTATTTGGAGCAATTGCGTCCATTGCCTGGATGTTTGCGCGACTTAGCGACTTTACTGTGTCAGAACTCTGGGTATTCGCCATCGTCATTTTCTTAATGGTGCGCTTTCCTTTGTGGGCGCTATTTCATCAGTTCACCGTACACCGCGGCTCCCTACACTCACTGGCCGCAGCACTCATGTTCGGCATACTCACCGCCGTGGTCGCAGAGCATGTATTAAACACAGCCAGCGACACCAGCTGGCTGTTAGCAGGCTTTGTTGTAGCCGGTGTTCTTGTGCACCTGATTCTTGATGAGGTCTACAGCGTGGATTTCATGGGAGCGCGCATCAAACGTTCATTCGGCAGCGCATTTAAGCTTCTCGACACGCAACGGCTTAGCGCAAGCTGTTTGGTTTTGTTTGTAAGCTTAGTGGCATGGTTCTGGACGCCATCAACAGATGAACTGGTGGCGCGTTGGCACCAGAACGACACAAACTGGACGGAACTGCTTTTACCCGAATACCTACTCCGACCAGCCCCAACCCATCAGTAAATCTACCGGCAAAAAAAATGGCGCTGCAAACTTAATTGCAACGCCATTTCGATACAGCTATGTACTTACAAATCTACGATTGAACTTTGAGCGCTTTTAAAGATTCGTAAGTTAAACCACCCCGATCAAGGTTCTTCTTGGTCTGAAACTCTTCAAGCGCATCTAAAGTACCCTGACCGATAACGCCGTCGATGGGGCCTGGGTCAAAACCTTCACGCTTTAATGCACGCTGAATAGAAGTGATTAACTTAGGCGTTGTGTTGGTTTCACACAGAATTTGACGCCACTCAAGCTTTGATGGTTCAACTTGCACCTGACGGCTAACCGTTTTGGTTCGAGCCGGTATAACCACACGAGATTCGGTAGCTGGTGATACCAATCGTTGAACCTTGACAGTTTCGTACTGTGCTGGAACTTCAACAATCTTGGTGGTGGATGGTGTTTTCACCACTGTCTTTTTAATGGTTCGGTACTCAGCCTTTTGTTCAACCAAGCATACTTCACGGCCACTGGCGCGTGCACCATCATTTGCTGCCTCACCTTTTTTCAACCAGAAGAATCCGGCATCAGATACTTTAACCTTAGTGGTAATAGTGTCGTATTCAGGCTCAGACGATACACGGCTTTCAGTCGCAGGCTTAACCAAACGCCTAACTTTGACTGTCTTGTATACCGCTGGTACTTCAACCGTTTTGGTCGTAGCTGGTTTATCTAACACAGTTTTTGTCAGCGTTTCGTAGCGAGCTGGAATCTCAACCAAACACATGATTTCGCCGGTGATGTTGTTCACTTTTTCAATTGGGCCACGACCTTTCTTCCATACGCTGCGAGCCGGCTCTACAAGCACCGATTCGCTTTCGGTACGATACGTTGCAGGAACATCGACGGCGCGTGAGTAGGCCTCTTTAACGACAACACGCTCTTCTACTGTTTCGTACTGTGCAGGTAAAACGGCAATCTTCTCGCTCGCTTCACTTTTTAGCACTCGCTGAGTTTCAGTCTTGTATTCCGGTTGGGTGTAGTACTCCCGAAAGCACGATCCCGGAGTTACATTAGCCAATTCAATACCCGAGCGTACAATGCCTTCCAAAGCACCAGGGCTTGCCGGTGCTTTAGCGGAGCCGGATAAAATCCAGTTTGTTTCCGCAGGCTTAACCTCAACCTTTTCAAATTCTTCGCCAAAGGTTGCCGGCACAACGGTTATGCGACGACTGGCCTCTTTAACCACCACAGTTTGCTCTGCTGTTTCAAATTTTGCAGGCGTTGTGGTGATTCGCTCGCCCGCTTCTTGCACTACCACTTCCTCAGTCTGCGTAGAAAACTTGGCTGGGGTAATCACTTTGGCGTAACACTCACCAGGCTTCGCATCAGGTAACGTTTGTGTGTTATCAGTTTGCTGCGCGTGAGCAGGAGCTAGCAATACCAAGCATCCACTGATTCCTGTCAGACACGCTACTAAAATTTTGTTCACAGACTTGCTCCGAAAGTTCGTTGACATCATTCAACTTATACAACCCGACTATTTACAACCCGGCAATTGTCTAATGCCAGCGAATTAATTTCAATAACAAAGAAAATTAAAAAACGTTTCTGACATTACATTGACACACGTTAATGTAATAAGCGACAAACTTTCGACGAGCTCTGCACCTGTTAACAACATTGACACAGTTGCAGATCTTCAACCGCATTCTTTGTAGGTGGTGATGTGCTAGGCAGCCCATAAGCGCCACCTAGCGAATGCAATCACATCGCACGCAAATGCTATAGGCGATTGTGTGGCTCTTAACTTTTAGATCGACGATCGGGCAGTCGCGCCAACAGCGAACTGGTATCCCAGCGTTGGCCACCCAGCTCCTGCACATCGGCATAGAACTGATTAACCAGGGCGGTTACGGGCAAGCTTGTGTTGTTACGGTTAGCCTCATCGAGCACAATGCCAAGATCTTTTCGCATCCAATCAACAGCAAAGCCATAGTCGAATTTTCGCTCGAGCATAGTCTTATAACGATTTTCCATCTGCCATGATTGCGCCGCACCCTTAGAAATTACATCGATGACTTGATGGCCATCCAATCCAGCGGCTTCAGCAAAGTGAATACCCTCGGCCAAACCTTGTACCAAACCAGCAATACAAATTTGATTAACCATTTTGGTTAGTTGGCCTGCCCCGCTATCTCCCATTAAACGTACCGACTTACTAAAGTGTTGCATTAATGGCTCAGCTGTATCGAATGCAGCTTGATCACCACCTACCATAACGGTTAGAGCACCGTTCTCGGCACCGGCCTGACCACCAGACACGGGCGCGTCTAAAAAGGCAATTCCCTTTTCCGCACAAAGCGCATAAAGTTCGCGCGCAACGTTGGCAGAGGCTGTTGTGTGATCACAAAAGATGCTGCCCTTTTTCATAGCAGCAATGGCACCGTTTTCACCAACGGCGATGGCACGTAAATCATCATCATTACCGACACAGGCAAAAACAATATCGGAGGATTCGGCACAATCTGCAGGCGTATCGTGAGCTGAGCCGCCATGCTCTTTAACCCAGTCAGCCGCTTTACCTGATGTGCGATTGTAGACGCGGACGGTGTGTCCGTTTTTGGCAAGGTACCCAGCCATTGGGTACCCCATAACACCTAAACCTATAAATGAAACCGTTGCCATTTTAACTTCCCGTAAGTAACTCGTTGAACTGATGGTAACACCAGTTCAACGAGCATGACAGCGGCTTACATTTTCAACAACGATTAAACGTAATCCTTGTATTTAGCCAAGTGACGAACAGGCTTCGACAAAGCGTCACGGCGGAACGGGTCGCCTAGTTCGCGGTTACACATGATTTCAACAACGGTGGTTTTTCCATCGTTCATTTGTGCATCAATCGCGCTCTTCAAGGCAGAACCAACATCACCCATCTCATCGACAGTCACACCTTCTGCACCCATTGAACGGCCAATCTCTGCAAAGCTTGGGCTTTCAAGTTCACCAGCCACAAAACGACGGCCATAGAAGTCAACCTGGTTCTTCTTCTCAGCACCCCATTGGCGATTGTGATAAACCACAGCCGTAACTGGAATATCGTGGCGAACAGCAGTCATGACTTCAGTCATGCTCATCGCCCAGGCACCATCACCAGCATAGGCAACAGCAGGGCGCTCAGGTGCCGCGCATTTAGCACCGATCATAGTTGGTAGTGCATAACCACAGTTACCAAAACTCATTGGTGCAAAGAAACTACGTGGGCGTTCGAAACGAAGATAGCTGTTAGCAACTGAGTTGATGTTACCGATATCAGTTGAAACCATAACGTCTTTTGGCATCGCCTTTTCAAGCTCACGCAGAACTTGTCGAGGTGCCAACCAGTTACCGTCTTCTTTCTCAGCTTCAGCAATCATGTCTTGACTGAAGTCGTCTTTTTCATGCTTCCAAGCATCAAGCTCAGTTTCCCAAGCATCTTTCTCAGCCGCGATATCTTTTGCACGCTCTTCCTTGTTGCCATCACTAGCAAGCGCAGCGTCACCAAGCATTGCAGTTAATGCACGCGCACTTGCACCAGCATCACCACAAATACCAACAGAAATTTTCTTAACCAAACCCAGCATCTTGTGATCAGCATCGATCTGAATGATCTTTGCATCTTTCGGCCAGTAGTCCAGCCCGTGCTGTGGCAAAGTACCGAAGGGTCCAAGACGTGAACCAAGCGCGATAACAACATCCGCCTTCGCCATTAATTTCATGGCCGCTTTCGAACCTTGATAACCAAGAGGTCCACACCAAAGCGGATGACTTGCTGGGAATGAATCGTTATGCAAATAACTGTTTACAACCGGCGCACCAAGACGTTCTGCTAAGGCAACGCAATCATCAACCGCGTCAGCCATAACCACACCACCACCAGAGATGATGACTGGAAATTTAGCTGTTTTTAAAACTTCAACAGCTTCGGCCAGAACCTTCTCACCACCCGGTCCACGATCAAGACGCATGGGCTGTGGAATTTCTACATCGATATCACCGTAGAAGTAGTCGCGTGGAATGTTTAGCTGAGTGGGGCCAATTTCAGAATGCGCCCGATCAAAACAACGTGCGGTGAATTCAGCCATACGATTCGGGTTGTTTACATGACCTGCATATTTCACGAACTCCTGGAACATTGGTAGCTGATTAGCTTCTTGGAAACCACCAAGCCCCATCCCCATGGTGCCGGTTTCAGGCGTGATCATGACGACCGGGCTGTGTGCCCAATAGGCCGCCGCAATAGCGGTTACACAGTTAGAGATACCAGGACCATTTTGACCGATAACCACGCCGTGACGACCAGTGGCGCGCGAGTAGCCATCCGCCATGTGCGCAGCACCTTGCTCGTGCACAACTGGAATCAAACGGATTCCGGCTGGTGCGAATATGTCCATGGCGTCCATGAAGGCCGAGCCCATGATGCCAAAAATATCAGTTACCCCATTGGCAACCATTGTTTCTACAAACGCTTCAGTAGGCGTCATACGAGCCATGTTCTATCTCCAGTCGATGTGCACCCAAATTAGGTGCGATTCGTTAAATCTTTCAGCAATCGGTGCTGAAAATGTAATCGTTTAGCAGTTAATCTAGTAGTTCGTTAATTTTCGCGTGTCGGTATTCTACAGCACGCTGTCTGCGGGCTGATGCTCTAAACCAAGCGCATCACCCACTTCTTCTATCGTCAACACACCTGCATGGACATTTAGCCCATTTTTTAGGTGTTCATCGTCTTTAAGTGCTTGTTTGTAGCCCTTATTCGCAAGCGTTATCACATGCGGTAAGGTGACATTGTTCAACGCATAAGTAGATGTGCGAGGCACGCCACCTGGCATGTTCGCCACACAGTAGTGCACCACATCATCAACAATATACGTAGGTTCAGCGTGAGTGGTTGCCTTTGATGTCTCGGCACAACCACCCTGATCGATCGCAACATCCACAATCACCGAACCCGGCTTCATGCGTTTAACCATGTCAGCGGTCACAAGCTTTGGCGCTGCAGCACCCGGAATCAGCACGCCACCAATGACCAGATCGGCCTCTAGCACATGCTTTTCTAATGAATCTCGTGTTGAAAAAACCGAATTAGTGGTGCGACCAAACTGCTGCCAATGCGATTCGAGCACGTCCGGGTTACGATCAATCACCCAAGTATCCGCACCCTGGCCAACAGCTATATGCGCTGCATGTGTTCCAACAACTCCTGCACCAATGATCACTACTTTGGCAGGATCAACGCCTGGCACGCCACCGAGTAACATACCCAAGCCACCGTGCGGTTGCTCCAAACAATAGGCACCTGCTTGAATCGACATACGACCAGCCACTTTAGACATAGGCGCAAGCAACGGTAAGCCACCCCTCGGCGAGGTCACTGTTTCATACGCAATGCAGGTAGCACCGCTTTTAATCAGATCCTTGGTTTGAGCTTCATCCGCGGCAAGATGCAGGTAGGTAAACAAGATTTGCCCGTCACGAAGCATGGCGCGTTCCGGCGCTTGTGGCTCTTTGACTTTGACAATCATCTCGCTGCGATCAAAAACTTCCTTGGCTGTGCCTAATACTTGCGCACCAGCCGCTTCATACTGGCCATCGTCACAACCGATACCTACACCACAACCTGTTTCAACAACACATTGATGGCCATTTGCCACCACTTCACGCACGCTGGTAGGGGTGAGACCTACGCGGTACTCGTGATTTTTAATTTCTTTGGGGACGCCGACAATCATGCTGAGACCTATATTTAGGAGCGGATTGGGGTAGTTTAGCGCTCGCTATACAGCGCGTTGGTACCAGCGGTTTTCAGTCGGCTGTGCCAGAGCGTCAACTGCATCACATCTCGGCGATTATACCGGCAAGTTTGCCGATTCCTTCTTCTATACGTTCTTCGGGAATGGAGGAAAATCCGAGACGGATATAGTTTTTTGGGCCAGCGCGGTCAGCGAAGTAGTTATCACCGGCATTCATGATGATTCCGGCAGCCGCCGCACGCTCTTCCAGCTGCTTGGCACTGACGCTCTTTGGCAACTCCACCCAAAAAGACGAGCCACCAAATGCTGGCGCAATTGCTGATAACGGGGCATGCGATGCCAAGGCTTTATCCATGGTTTCCCACCGCTTACGAAAGGCTTGCGAAAGCCGTAGCAAAGCAGAATCATGATGGCCAAGCGCGAGGAAATGACCAACAGTTCTTTGATTATTGGTAGGTGGATGCCGATACATTAATCGACGAAGCGCCCGTGCTTTTTTTATAAAGCCAGGAGGGCCAACCATAAATCCAACGCGCAAACCGGGAGCCAAGGTCTTCGACAAACTGCCGACGTAAATAACGCGGTGTTTAGTATCCAAGCTTTTTAACGCAGGTGTTGGTTTGCCAACAAAGTTAAGTTCGCTCTCGTAGTCATCTTCAACAATAACCACATCATGTTCGTTTGCATCATCGAGTAATTTTTGTCGTGCCGACAAAGGCATGGTCGTGGTGGTTGGGCATTGATGACTCGGCGTTACATACATGAGCTTGCATGACGCCAGCCGCTCATCTGTGATAACGCCCTCTTCGCCGACCGGAAAAACTTCTCGACTACCACCGAACATACCAAAGATATTTCGTGCGTCAACGTAACAAGGATCTTCTAAACCAACCGTCGATTGTTTATCGAGTAACAGTTGGGCGATTAAGAACAAAGCATTTTGCGCACCGCTAGTGATCAGAATCTCATCTCGTTCTGCCCACACGCCACGACGCGGCAAAACGCGAGTATGCACTTGCTCTACCAGTAAATCGTCATCACTATCAACACGATCATGCGTCCACTGACTTATTGCGCCAACGCGCAGCGATAAACGACAGGCTTCACGCCAATCGTTCACTGGAAACAAGGAGGAATCAACTTGCCCATAGATAAAAGGGTATGGGTAGCGCTGCCAATCTAAGGGGCGCTGGATATTGCGCTGCGAAAGCACGTCGATGGTAACGTCTGGCCCTTCGGCATTCGCTTCATCGTCGGGCGAGGCTTTGGCTTTTGGTTTTGCCAGCTCGACTCGGCCGCCTAATATATCCGGATTAACAAAATAGCCCCGCCGTTCATGTGCAAGTAAATAGTTTTCATCAATAAGGTGTTGGTATGCCAGCACCACGGTGTTGCGTGCAACGCCTAGCTGACGCGAGAGCTCACGCGACGAAGGCAGCGGCACATCAACCGGTATACGATTATCTAAAATGGCTTTTACCAGCGCTTGACGCAACTGAGACTGTAGGCTTTGAGGTTTTTCGGCATCGAGCTTGAACAGCTGATGCCACATTGGCTTCTCGTGTGCTTTGCCCACGCCTAGCGTAACTCGTCGTCATCAACGAGTTCGAATTCCAGTTCGTCTACAGAGTCTGGCAGTTCAGACTCGGCCAGCGAGGGTATGTCCAATTCGCTGGCGATGATCGGTTGAGTGAGGTCAAGGTTTGCAGCATTATCGTCGCCTTCTAGTGGCTCGAGCGCCAGATTCACGGCAGAAATTTTATCCACTTTTTTGTTCAGAACCGGAAGCTCTTCGTTATCGAGCCATTCATCGGCACTGACTTTCAGCATGCGGACTTCACGAAGCTTGTTCGCTTTAAAGTTTGCAAAGTCACGTTGTAACCGAATGCACTTTTCTTCCGATGTATTTAACTCAGCTTGCAGCTTCATTAGTTTTTGTGCCTGCATATCGCTGTGTACTTTCAATGTTTCCTGTTGAGCGGCAAATTGCACATTCTTGTCGCGGGCTAAATGAGCAAGCTTTTTCTCTGATTCGAGCGCTTGCAACATTGAGTTTTTTTCAGCTGCGAGAGCATCTCGCTCCGCTGAGAGTTTGCTGACTGCGTTATTGTCAACATGATATGCGTTCCTTAGTTTGCTGACGTATCGCAAACGCATTATCGATAGCCCGATTAGTAATCCGAGCAATGCAGAGCCTAGCAACACTGCCAGCAACTGCCATGTCATTGCATTCATCATTATTCTATCACCGTTGCAACTACCGTGACCCTGTGGCTATCAAACGGTAGTTGCTGTTTACCCAATGATCGTATTCTGAATCGATCTTCATCCAGCCCTCGATCTATCAAGTAGTTAACCAGTGTGAGCGCTCGTTCTCGACTAATAAGCTGGTTATTATCATCGATCTCATATTCATTACTCGCAACCTGCACTACCACCGTTGTTTCCGCATACAGAAATAACAGCTCAAAAATCCTGTCCAACGGCTGCCGCGACGAATCTGTTGGTTCGATATCATTCGATTTAAATTGCAGCTGTGCCGATAATCCTGGCAACTGAGCGAGCTCTTCCCGTCTCGATTTGGCAAACGCCGATTCGTTCTGTGGCGCAGGTCCCGTCAACACATCCAATTCGCCAGCTGCCGGTATAGTACGCCTTGGCAGCGCAGATAGCTGCTCTGCTTGTTGCTTTTCAGCTAATAATCGCGCCTCAAGTAGTTCCCGTGCGGCCAGTCGCTCAGCCTCGGCCTCATCAGCGGCGAGCTTCTGCCTCTCGGCCTCTTCAGCTGCTGCCTGTTGAGCAATTACTGCAGCTTCCCGTTCAGCGGCTAATGTCTCCGCCGCTACTCTATCTGCTTCGGCCCTTTCAGCAGCCAATTTCTCGACCGCCAGTTTCTCAGCTTCGATTCTTTCAAATTCCACCCTTTCAGCAGCCAGTTTTTCCGCCTCAGCTCTCTCAGCAGCCAGTTTTGCCGCCTCAACTTGCTCAGCAGCCAGCTTCTCTGCCGCTGCCTGCTCAAGCGCAAGTTTCTCCGCCTGTGCTTGTTCTGCTGCGAGTTTCTGTGCTTCAACCTGTTCGGCAGCTAATTTTTCTGCGGCCAATTCCTGTGCTGCTGTTGCTTCTCTCTCAGCCGCCAAGGCTTGTTCTGCGGCTAAATTTTCAGCGGCCAATGCGTCCGCTTTCGCTTGTGCCGCCTCCGCAGCGGCGAGTTTTTCTGCAGCCAGTTTTTGCACAGCCGCCTCTTTGGCAGCCTCTTGCTCAGCTATCTGCTTCGCTGCCTTCAACTTGTCCTGTTCACTGCTATCCGCGATTGCATTCTTCGTAGCCGACGAATTCGGCTCAATCAACGATTGTCTGTCACTATGACCAAAACCAAAACCGTCACCGTTAAATAACTTGTCTTGATTCAACAAAGCCCACACGCACAGTAATATCAACGCGCACGTAGACAATGCAAGCGTGAACCAGGCAAGTCCCGTTTGCGGCAATTCTGGTTGTGCGGCAGTAACGTTCATACTGAAAGCAATTTATGTCTCTAGAACACGCTGTTTCATAAAATTCTTAGCTCGAACTGGCGCACATTTACACCAATAGCAAACCCGCTGTTGAAGCCAAATGAGCGGCTTGTAACGAAATTCTGAGTGTTTTTGCGAAACAAAACAACCGATGGTTTAGCGAAACGCTGATCAAACTACGCAGATAAGGGGTTTAATCAGACAGAATCCACGCTGTTTCACACTGTGCCGGATTGTGCACCACTACACGGACTCAATTCTCTGAGCAATTAAGCTGTACACATTATAAAAGAAGCTCCACCAGCGAAGTGGGGAATGGTGACCAATGTGAAGCTAACAGCCTCAATTTCCATAGTATTGTCGTTAAGTTTAAGCGCGTGTAGCTGGGTTGACTCAACCGGCAAACAAGCTAATGCCACGCCGACGCTAATCGACCCAACACTTGTCATACTAGATGAAGGGGATTCGTTTCCAATAAACGAGAATACACAACGCACAGTCGTGTTTAGTGAGGACGATAACCTGCTTACGGATTGGCGCTGGAACCTACTCGATAGCCAAGCCAATATTCAACAATGCTTAGGGTTTGATAATTTTGAGCAGCGTTATGCTTCGAACTCACTGCGTCAAGCCTGCGCCGATCAAGATTCTTGTACCGTAAAATTCGAGGAGGTTTCCGCGCAGAACACCACAAGGTTTAATATAACCACACCTCACATGCGCGCGCCTGCCGCGCTTGAATATCTGTTGCAAGCCACTAACGCGACCGGTGGTGTGGTTGAACGTAAGCAAGTTGTTTGTGCCATTCCTGTTAACGACGCACCTGATGCGCGGGACGATCAAGTAACGGTCATGCGCGGCATGCGCTTACAAGTTTCAGGTGATGGTGAGATGAGTTTACTTGCCAACGATTCAGATGATAAAGACGAGCGCAACCAAAAATTAAAAGTCATCACCACGGCTGACGCATCACCAAACTTTGCTGCCGACTTCCAACTATTTGAAGATGGCGGATTTATCTATGAACCTGCCGACAATGCGCCGCTTTCGAGCAGTGGCTCGATTAGCGACGCATTCACCTATTCGGTGACCGATGGTTCGAATGTATCGTCTGCCATCGTACGTGTAAGAATTATTGAATTTAATACACCACCAACACTTAATGCGCCAATACCTGAGATCGACATTGCCATAGGCGATTTCGATCAAGACATAACGTTTTACAACCTAAGAAACTATTACAGTGATGCGCAGAACGACACACTCACATTTGTTACCGCCGACACCACGCTGCCAGCATCAGGCAACGTCTATGTCACCGAAGATGGCTTACTCAAAGGCAACCCCAGCGCTGATGACAGTGGTCGCTACTTTGTGTCGTTACGTGTCAGCGACTCTGTTTCCTCAGTAGACACAGGCTTTTATGTAAATGTTCAGCGCAGCAATGGTAGAAACAGAGCGCCCTCTGTTGATGATATCGACAACATGACATTTACTAGCGATTTTCAATACGATGTGTCTGAGTTTTTTAACGACAGAGATGGCGACCACCTCTCCTTCACTGCCACCCGTTTACCCGATGGCATAAGAATGACTGCCGAAGGCGTGATCTTTGGTGCGCCGAGTCGATCTAACCGTGGCGAAAGTTATATTCGAGTAACGGCAAACGACGGCAACGGTGGCACAGACTCGGATGGCTTCAGGATAATCCTGCGCTAGCGACTTTGAATGAGTTGCAGTACCTGCTCATGCAACTGAGCATTAGCGCAAGCCACCACAGAACCACCGGATGCGGCCGACTCACCATCCCAAGTGGTAACGATGCCACCAGCACCCTCCACTATCGGAATGAGTGCAGCTATATCGTAGGGTTGCAAAGTTGCTTCAATCACAATATCAACAAAGCCCATCGCCAACAGCGCGTAGCAATAACAATCACCACCGTAACGAACCATCGACACCGCATTCTTGACTTTGTCGAAACCCGCAGCATGATCGGGGGCCGCAAAAAATTCAGGCGCCGTAGTTTGCACAATCGCGTCAGCCAAGATGGTGTTAGTTCGCGTTGCCAAGTGGCGTCGGCCTGTGGGTGTAATTAATTCTGATGTGCCAGTGTTTGCACCAGACGCGCCGAAACGTGTGCCTATAAATCGTTCTTGTAAAACGGGTTGCTCTAATATACCAAGCACCACATCAGCACCGTCGTATACAGAGATCAAGGTCCCCCAAAGCGGCAAACCGGTGATAAACGCCCGAGTACCGTCGATAGGGTCAACAATCCACAGCGGCTGATCGGTTTTGATTTGTCGCTCGCTCTCTTCACCGAAAAATCCATGCTCGCCAAACTGCGTCAGTACAACGTCTTTTATTGCGCGCTCGGCTTCTCGATCAGCGATGGTTACCGGATCAAAGCTACCAGGCAGCTCTTTGTTCTCCACAGCAAGCGCTTGACGAAAATGTGCCATGGTGGGCACGGAGGCAGCATCAGCCGCTTTCATCGCGGTGCTTATAAGTTGCTCCGCTAAGCTTGGATTGATGTCGACTTTGGCGTACGTGGGAAGCAACATGAGAGGGGGCCGTTTTATTGAATTGATCGCACAGTTTAGCAAGTGCAAATGCTGGGGCAATAGCTTGACGCGCCTGATCCCCATTGACGCTCATTATGCGTCATCAACGCCAACTAAAATACGATGATTGCGCGATAAACATGATACTGATCACAAGCTATAAATTAAACCAAAATCACATCTGCAAAGCACAAAAACGCCTTCTATACTCCTCGGCCCAAGCAAGCAACACTGCTCAATTTTTAGACAAACTTAGGCTTGAAATTCGATATGCTTTTGAAGTTATTTTTTGTATTGATGGCATGCACAATTTTGGCTAGCTTACAAAGCTGTGCCCAAGTGGACGTAAAACAAATGACGTACACGGCACTGCGGCAGCACGATTGCCGAATCAATCAGCTCGACACATTTTGCGCACGTGGCTATGCAGCTGAATTTCAAGCGTATGAACAGCTGCGTAAAGAATTTTTACTCGATCAACAGCAAACGGCATTTCGCGTTACTCTCGACCCGCTCGAAGCTGAGTCAAAGGAACTCGCGCAATGATAGAACCCGCTCTACTTGCCAAGGTTATCGCGCATAGAGGCGCCTCAGGAACAGCGCCGGAAAATACGTTAGTCGCTATCTCAAAAGCACATGAAGCAGGTGCCACCTGCGTCGAACTAGATGCATCAATCAGCAGTGACAATATCCCTTTTGTTCATCACGACGATTCGCTGGAGCGCTGTACCAACGGCCAAGGTTACCTATGCGCACATACTGCCGAGCAGCTCGACGCTATTAGTGCAGATTCAGGTATGCGTGAATTTGCCGGCGAACCCTTACCACGCTTGAGTGCAGCTATTGCCTTACTCAGTGACTTGCAAATGGGATTGAACTTAGAGATTAAACCGACGCCTGGTTTAGAAGAACCCACAGCTCATGCCGTGTGCAATGTCGTACGTGATAGTTGGCCTAGTGATTTACCGTTGGTTTTATCCAGCTTTAGTCGCGAGTCATTAGCTGTCGCGCGCGACGAATTGCCTGGGGCTGCTCGCGCATTAATCGTTTGTGCCGTTCCAAGTGACTGGCGTCATCAAACGCAGCTGTTGCAGTGCCGAAACTTACACATGGCAGCGCCATTGTTAAACGCTGAGCAAGCGACAAATATTTTAGATGCCGGTTTGGGCTTGTATTGTTTTACGGTGAACAATGTGAGTGAAGCAAAAACATTATTTGCTATGGGTGTGCACGGCGTATTCAGTGACTACCCAGAAAAGATGCTTAACGCACTCAGTTAGGCATCTTAAAACGTGTGCCAGGCAACAAGCCGGGCGATGAAGAACCAATTGCACGGGCAATGCTTTCCCACACTTTCTCCCAGCAACAAGCGTGAGAAAAATTATCCACCGATATGCCTAAGGCGTTCTTCTGATTGCGTATATAACCCTTCACGATCGCGGGCGGCACCACACCGTCTTTACCGCCTAACAAATGCCATTGGCTGACGCGTGGCGATAATTGCGGCTGTCTAGCCGGATTCAAAGACGTATATAAGCGCGAGTATCCGTGATGCGTTGTCCATGCATCCGTGTCGAGATTGCCAGCAATGGTAATGACCTGACTGACTTGTTTGATCTTGGGTGCGATTAGCATGGCCAATGCACCTCCACCGCTGTGCCCGATCAGGCGCACTTCCTTGAATCCATGCCTGAATATGAGTTCCTCAATCACGGCCGTCATACTGCGCACAACGGCAGTCGAATAACGCCCGGATGTCCAAAAGCTTGCGTCGCAACCAGGGTCTTTAGAAGTACCGTTGTAACACGGTCTACCCACATACGCTGTTGGGGCTGAATCTCGCGCCATCAACCGCAGCGCTAGCGGCTCGCGCGGCGTGGGGTCAGGCATGGTAACAACTCGGTACTTCCAAGGACTGCCATCGCCTTCAAGATAGACATGCAGCACGTTTTTTGCCTTGGAAAGGTATCGGGTATAAACCAGGTGGTCGTATCCGTTCGTAGAGATAACGGAGCGCTCAAAATTGTGGCTTAAAGCGAGGCTATCTAACCGAGATGTGGGGGTCGCACAGCCCGAAAGTAGCAGTAACCCGACGAAAAGCAGTGCAATTTTCTTAGACGTCATCAATTTCATTACGCATGTGAAGCATATGACCAGAAACACGTACAAAAACAGCGCCAGACAGCATATATACTGGCACTTAGGACGAAATTTAACGGAGCACATTGAATCATGAGATTCTCGTACGTCGCAGCTGGTGTTCTTGTTCTAGCTCTCGCTCTATGGATGGCTAGCGGAGCCCTACCATCGAGCGAATCAGAAGCGCAAAACACTGCCGAGGCTGAAAAAACGGACGCCACTGCACCGATGAAGGTGGAGTATATAGACGTTGAGCTTTCGCCGAAATCGCGCGACATCGTTCTACAAGGTCAACTCGAACCAAAGCGACATTTGCAACTGCGGGCCGAAACCGGCAGTACCGTAGACGTTATATCGGTTGGTAAAGGTGAGCGTGTAAACAAGGGTGACAGCATTTTATCCTTGGCACTCAATGGCCGCGAAACCGATTTGCGCGAAGCTCAGGCACAATTGAAAACTGCCACGAGCTCGCAAAAAGCCGCCGCGTCCTTGCGCCAGAAAGGCTTGCAATCACAACTGCAACTCGAACAAGCGCAAGCGCAACTCGCATCGGCTCGCGCACAGCTCGATCGCATACAACGCGACATTGCGTATACAAAAATTGCCGCACCATTCTCCGGGGTTATAAACGACATACCTGTGGAAGTGGGCGAAATGGTTGATCGCGGGGCGGTGATTGCCGAGCTTGTCGATAACAGTCAATTTGTTGTTAGCGCACAAGTTGCGCAACAAACACTGGCCCAACTTGAACTGGGTAAAAACATCGATGTAAAACTGATCACTGGCGAAACACTGCCGGGCAAACTCACGTTTATCTCATCGATTGCCGATAGCGCAAGCCGAAGTTTTACCGTTGAAGCTTTGGTCGACAACGTCGACGGCAAATTTGCCGCGGGCGTTAGTGCATCATTAGTGGTGCCGGTAGAGACTGTTGAAGCGGTATTCATTACGCCATCGGCATTGTCATTAGGTGACAACGGCGATCTTGGCGTTAAAACAATCGATGAAAACGAACAAGTGGTATTCACACCCATCACATTAGTAAGCTCAACACTTGAAGGTGCTTGGGTCACCGGCATCCCAGATAAGAGCCGCGTTATCACCCTCGGCCAGGGCTTTGTCAAAGAGGGGCAGCAGGTTGACCCCGTTTTAGCTGCAGACACATCAAACGAGGCTAGCTAATGCACGCGATCATCAGCGCAGCGTTTGATCGGAGTCGCACGGTATTGATGCTGCTGGTCTTTTTGATCGGCGCCGGCATTGTTGCTTATATCAATATCCCAAAAGAATCGGAGCCTGATGTGCCGATTCCCATCATGTATGTATCCATGAACCATGATGGCATATCACCTGAAGACTCTGAGCGCCTGCTTGTGCGCCCAATGGAGAAAGAACTACAAAGCATTACCGGCATTAAAGAGATGCGCAGCACGGCCAGTGAAGGCCACGCATCTGTCTTACTCGAATTTGACGCAGGCTTTGATGGCGACCAAGCACTATTGGATGTGCGTGAAAAAGTCGATGCAGCAAAATCAAAACTGCCCGCCGACACCGACGAGCCGACGGTAAACGAGATAAACATCGCCCTATTCCCAGTGCTCAATATCAGTCTTTCAGGGCCTATACCCGAAAGAACCTTAGTAAAAATTGCGCGCGAATTAAAAGATGAATTGGAGGCTCTACCCGGTGTGTTGGAAGCTGACATCGCTGGCGAGCGTGAGGAAGTGCTTGAGATTGAAGTTGACCCCACCATCATGGAAACCTACCAGGTTAATTTCAGCTCACTGTTCAGTTTAATAAGCAACAACAACTTACTCGTTGCTGCGGGTGCGATCGACACGGGTGCTGGTCGCATGGTGCTAAAGGTGCCTGGCATTATCGAGAACATCGATGATGTGATGAACATGCCGGTCAAAGTGACCGACGATGCTGTGGTTGTTTTGAAAGATGTTGCCAGCATTCGACGCACGTTCAAAGACCCGCGCAGTTTCGCACGATTAAATGGCCAACCAACCTTGGTGCTGGAAATCAGTAAGCGTTTGGGTGCCAACATCATTGAAACCATCGATTCTGTTCGTGCAACTATCGAAGCAAAACAAGCCTTCCTGCCAAGTACCTTGGAAATCGGTTTTCATCAAGATAAATCCAAGCAAACAAAAGAGATGCTGGGCGACTTGCAAAACAACGTTATCTCAGGCGTTGTATTGGTCATGATCGTGATCATGGCGGCCTTAGGCATTCGCTCTTCCATATTGGTGGGCTTTGCCATACCCGGTTCATTCCTTGCCGGCATCATGGTTATTAACGCCATGGGTTTTACGATGAACGTTATCGTATTGTTCAGCCTTATTCTTGTTGTGGGTATGTTGGTTGACGGTGCCATTATCGTTAGTGAGCTGGCCGATCGGAATTTAAGCCAAGGCATGTCGAAGGCAGAGGCGTATTCAAATGCATCCAAACGCATGGCCTGGCCGATCATTGCATCTACATTTACAACGCTTGCCGTGTTTGCACCTTTGTTGTTCTGGCCCGGCCTCATTGGGCAGTTCATGCGTTATATGCCGATCACGGTAATCGCGTGCTTGCTCGCATCACTGGCCATGGCGCTTGTTTTCATACCTGTTATTGGCAAGATCATTGGGCGCAAACCTGAAGTTCAAGAAGCAACCGATCTAGACCTGACCAATCCTAAACGGGCTGCTCTACAACGTGTATTGGTAAATCCAGATGGCGCCGCTGAAACCAGTACCATTGATGCTAAAGACATCATCGAAGCATCGAGCGGCGCACGCGGCACTTACTTAAAAGTACTCGACAAATTACTGCGCTACCCTGCCTTTACATTGATTGCAGTTTTAATTTTCACTGTTCTGAGCTACGTTGTGTATGGGGCTATCGGCAAAGGCGTGGAATTCTTCCCCGATATTGAACCGGAAACACTCATCGCTAAAGTACATGCACGTGGCGACTTATCGATCTACGAACAAGACAAAATCTTAAGCCGTGTTGAGAATAAACTCATTGGCAACGACGCCTTTAAGTCAGTCTACACACGCACAGGTGCCGACTCACAAGACGGTGGCGATGTGATTGGCAACATCTCTTTAGAACTTAAGGAATGGAACAAACGAGAAAAAGCCGTTGAAATCATAGCCGACATGGAAGCCGCTGTTGCCGATATAGCCGGCGTACAAATCGAATTTTTAAAGGACGAAGGTGGCCCCGGTGGCGGTGGCAAACCGATTAACATTCAGATCAGCGCCAATACGACAGAAAAACTATACACAGCCGTAGAATACATTCGTGGCCAAATGGTAGATGTTGGCGGTTTTTCCGGCATAGAAGATAACCGCCCCTTGCCTGGCATTGAATGGCGCATAAACGTTGATCGTAAACAGGCAGCCCAATACGGTGCGAATATTTCGCTTATCGGTAATGCTATACAACTGATTACTTCAGGAATTCGTGTTGCGGGTTATCGCCCAGATGATGCAACGGATGAGCTGGACATTCGTATGCGTTACCCCATGGCTGATCGCAACCTTGATCAAATACTCGATCTACGAGTGCTCACCAGTCAAGGTATGGTGCCCATCTCAAACTTTGTGACCTTGTCGCCTGCACAGAAAACCGGCGTGATCAATCGCGTTGATGGTAAGCGGGTTATCACGATCCAATCCGATGTGGCTGAAGGTTTTCTACCAGATGCGCAAAAGAAGGCATTAGAAAAACAATTACTGGCAGGCCCGGTCGACCCTGAAGTTTCCGTCACATTTAAAGGTGAAGCGGCAGAGCAACAGGAAGCCATGATCTTCTTATTGACCGCGTTTGTGTCTGCGATCTTTTTTATGATGATCATTTTGGTCACGCAGTTCAACAGCCTGTATCAAGCGGTGTTGGTTCTTAGCGCCATTCTGTTTTCAACATCGGGCGTTCTTATTGGCTTGATGGTAACCGGACAAACCTTCGGTATTGTTATGGTCGGCATTGGCATTATTGCCTTGGCCGGTATTGTTGTTAACAACAACATCGTACTTATCGATACCTACAATAAATTCCGCGACGCAGGATCAGCGGCATTCGATGCCGCCATGCTCACAGGCTCTGTGCGTGCACGCCCCGTTTTCCTTACCGCTTTAACCACCATTCTCGGGCTTATGCCCATGGTGTTGTCGATGAACATCAACTTTATTTCAAGAGAGATTTCCATCGGCGCGCCGTCCACTCAATGGTGGACTCAACTAGCCAGTGCTATTGCTGGTGGACTTGCGTTTACGACATTGCTTACGTTGTTTTTAACGCCTTGTTTATTGGTGTTGGGGGCGAAAGTTAGTGCTAAGCGTAGAATTCGTAAGCATATACGAATGCAAAAGCGAAAAGCTAAAGCCATTGCGGCGCAAACGCCAATCGCGGGCTAAAAATAAAACCGTGTTGCGGTTGCAATGCGCTCAGGAAGTTGGTTTGATGAGCTTCGTCTCCGGTGGAACGCAGGTGTTCAACAATTATCGAAAACACTTTCACTCGCTACGTTCGGTATGCCGCACGCCTATTGAGTATTTTAAACAAGTAACGGCAACAAACGCCATGCACGCCGTGATGGCAGCCAAATATATACTGCCAATGAAACCGTAGATGCTGGCCACTACACCAACGCTCACCGTGCCGATCATCCCACCTACAAATAAACTGGATATATAAATCGACGTAGCTCGCCCCATCCGACCATTCGCAAACGATTGCATGAAGCCCACTGCAGTACCTGCGAACAAACCGTAATAAACACCCTCGAGAACAGCGTAAGCTGCAAGCATGGGCGCTGTTTTGACTGTCGTCATTAACAACATGACTACTAAACCCAGTAATGCCGAAAACTTGAGCACGTTCTGATCTCCCCAGCGTTTAGCTAGGTAAGTTGCCCAGTAGATTACCGGTATTTCAACAATGCACTTTATCGCAAATGACATACCGGGCGTAAACTCAGGCAAGCCCACTTCTTCAATTAAATAAATTGGCATGGAGGCAGTAAACAGTATGTTTGTAGCTGCGAAACACATACATGCAACGGCCGCTATGCGGAGCTTGAATGAAATCGAACCGGAAAGCGTCGATTTATTAGTCGTATTCGCTGCATGGCGAAATTCATCCGGTATCGCAATTGCCCAGACAATCATCCAAAGTAAACCCAGTAACAGCGAGACCAAAAAACTTGCCTGAATGCCCCAAATACCTAATACACCAAACGCTATACTGGGACCAATAATCCAACCAGTTGATGTATTCATTCGAAGAAATGCGTTGTACCTCTGTACATCATGATGATGCCTTTCAGCGTACAAGCGACCGAATGTGTACATTACTGACAGTGATGAGTTTGCTAATGCAAACAATGGAGCGACTAACACTATCAACCAATGATATCCCACGCCGAAATTTAAAATTACTGACGCGCAACAAAAACTAAATACTGATATAAAAAGTAAACGACGAACGTCAACACCGGAATCGATGAGATTTCCAAAGCTTTTATTCAATCCAACGGATATCACAGTAACTATGACGGTGTAAATGCTGATAGCCCATGGCGACATTTTCAGATCGGTCACGATGTAATACCCCATCAACGTGATCACAGAAGATGTTGCAGCATTCCCAATAAGTAGAAGAGCGAGTACGAGATATGCACGCAGGTTTAGCTTCGCCCTTGTTACAGCATCTCCTTCGGGGTTATTCACCGTTTAGTTGATCGATGTGGCATGCACGCACGACTCGCTAATACGAAAAGACAATAATAATGCGCTGCAATAATGCGCAGCGCTTTAATTCGCATGGAATCTCGATCTACAACAACGCCATCTTTGGAAGATGGCGTCCCCTAGGGGACTCGAACCCCTGTTACCGCCGTGAAAGGGCGGTGTCCTAGGCCACTAGACGAAGGGGACGTTGTAATCATCAGGGGAACCCTGATGCCTTCGAGCCGAAGATTATACCCGAAAGATTATCCTAGTGTGGTGCTTTTAAGCTAATTAAGCCACTGATCCGCCATCTGGCGAATCATCAGAGCCATCTGGTGCGTTTGCAGGCAAGGCTTTGATCTGATTTCGGCCGGCTTGGCGAGCTTGAGCCAAGGCATTTCGAGCTCTTGTGGTCAAGGCTTCTGCGTCATCGGCCTCATCCAGATCGGTGATGCCAGCGCTGGCGGTGAGGACAAATTGGACATTGTCGTAGCTCACTGCGCGGTCCACTTGCGATCGCAAACGCTCACTCAAGGCTAGCGCGCCGTCTAAATCTGTGTGATTCAGAATAATCAGAAATTCATCGAATTCGGTACGAAAAATAATATCGCTTTGACGTAAGCGTTCGCTCAGTGCCTCGGCAACGGATTGCCACGCCTGCTCACCCACAGCATTACCATGATGCTCGCTAATCGACTCAAGGTAGTCCACCGTTAACAACATCACCGCTAATGGCTGCTCGGCTCTTCTGGCCAGACGAATTTCACGCGGTAGTTGCTGCTCTAGAGCTAGCTGATTATGCACGCCCGACGCTTTATCTGTCATCGATGCCAATAGCGCGGAATGATGTTCCAAGGCATTTTCCAGCGGGTAAATTAAGCTTTCCACTAAACGCTCTGCATCACGTTGCTCACGAGACGAAAAGGCAGCACTGCGCATGAGCGTGATATCACCAAGCGAACGATCACCCAGTTTCAGTTCGAATTGCTGACGGTGTTGACGAACATCACCAACGAGTAAATCACGCCCGCGCTCACCGGCTAAATATTGCAAACCATCGAAGCGGACAAACGCCTGGGCTTCACTCATGAAGCTCTCAAGTAGCAGTTCAAGGTTGAGCTTGCGGTGCAAAAGCGCATGGAATTCGAGCTGGCGCAGTTGCAGGTCGAGCCGCTGCTCTTTAACACTCGATAATGAGGTGACAACAGATTGTTCGGCATTCACGATCGCCATTTTGGTCACGTCCGCTATAAGGGACCTACCTCAGTGCAATCGATGTTCCAAATCTGCGTTTTTTGTGAATCGGTTTGCAAATTCGGCTGCAACAGAGGCTAGCCTGGGGTTAAACACCACCTGTGGAATTCAGGTAGAGCACGATGCCGAGCGCACCAAGGGTGATGCCGAGCAGTGACCACGGCAGCACAGAGCCCGCAGCGTGCTGATGCTCCACCGCCCAATCGTCCTTCAATTGCTCTTGCATTTGGTCTGGGTGGGTACGTCGTTCTGGGGATACAACATTATGCGCACTGCGCTGGTCTACCCGTGAGCGCGCATCAACGAATCGCTGGAAACCAACATCAGTGTCTAAATCCAGTAGTTCTTCCGGAATGAGCTCCGGCACTTGCGTGACCGGCTCCCAGAGTTCGCCATCGCGACTCACTCTGTCTGTGTTTCTAACTCGTCCAAGCAACAAATAACGACCGACTTCATGCGTTGAGTATGGCCCTTGAACTCGAGAGCCTTTCTGCACATACCATTGAGATTCGTCGGTTACCATCTGCGTTGCCCTACCGTTGGGTCCACTCAGCCAAACGGGCTTTCAAGCGAACCAATGCTTGGCCGTGAATTTGGCAAACACGAGATTCACTGACACCGAGAATCTCGCCAATCTCTCGTAGGTTTAAGTCTTCGTCGTAATACAAGGACATCACTAAACTTTCACGCTCTGGCAGATTCTTAATAGCTTCTGCAAGCGCATCACGAAAAGAAAGATATTCTATTTGTTCACCTGGAGTGGCTTCATCACTTTGTGGCAATGCTAATGTCTCCCCAGTGTTTTCGTCTGGCTGATCAAAGCTATAAATGTGAGCAGCTGAGCTTTCAGTCAGAATTAAATGATAAGCACTGATGTCTAAGCCAAGAAGCTCTGCAACTTCAGCAGCTTTGGCATCACGGCCTGTTGATTGTTCTAAATTGCGCAATGTTTCAGCGGCTTCACGCGACTTTCTGTGCACTGAACGCGGCGTCCAGTCAGAGCGTCGAATTTCATCGAGCATCGCTCCTCGCACACGAATACCTGCGTAAGTTTCGAAGCTGGCACCTTGTGAAGGATCATAGTGACGCGATGCTTCAAGCAATCCGATCATTCCAGCCTGAATAAGATCTTCAGCTTGCACGCTAGGCGGCAATCTGTTCATCAGGTGAAACGCAATACGTTTAACCAGATTTGCATTGGCGGCAACCAACCCATCAGGGTCTACGGTTTCCACCTCGTTGTACATAGCATGTGCATTCATTATTTGTGTCGTCTCACCGAGTTTCGTGTTCGGTTTTTATTAACCGTTCTACGAAAAATTCCACATGTCCCCCCGGACTCTGTGGTCGTGGCCATTTATCCACCCGTGCAGCCAGCTTCTTAAGAGCCATCGCTGCGGCAGATCGTGGGTGCGCTTGCACCACTACCTGCTGTTCCCTTATTGATTGTTGCAATTGCGTGTCATGTGGTATCGACCCGCAGTAGTCAAGCAGCACATCCAGATGCCGCTCGGTGTGTTTCATCAACTTGGCGTATAGGTCTAATCCCTGTTGAGAAGATTCCACCTGGTTTGCCACAATGCGAAACCGTCGAACACCGGACATCTTGTTCAGTGCACTGATCGTTGAAAAAGCATCTTTAATCGCCGTTGGCTCATCGCACACAACCAGAAGCACTTCTCTTGCTGCCCGTGAATTGTTCAACACACAATCCGATAACCCAGTCGCGCAATCTATTACCATTGTGTCGGCATCGATCCCGAGATCACTGAACAGTCCAATGAGTCCCGCGTGTTCGATTTGTGACATACGCGCCATTTCCATGACACCATTTGCACCCGGCACGATCGTCACGTCACTCGGGCCTTCAATTAGCACCTCGTGTAACTGCTTTTCACCAGACATCACATGGGACAAATTGAACACAGGTTTCAGGTTCATCAGGCTGTCGATATTGCCTTTAGCAAAATCAGCATCGAATAGAATCACCCGTCGACCCAGCTCGCTCAAAGACACAGCAAGATTCACCGCCAAACTCGACTTACCAGCCCCACCCTTACCGCTAATAACTGCGATAGTTTGAACTGGGACAAGCTTGTGTTCCGCTTGGGGTGCGTTTAACAAACGTTCAACCTTCTATTTCTCTTGCTAATCCAATGGCCGACTATCAATACAGTCGTTTCAATACTGCAGCGTCAAAGTGCAAGCATTGAACCAGTGAACATTGACGTAGAGCGCATAGCAGCGCGCTATACGTAGCGAAGATCATATTTGGGGAACGCGCCTCAGTTTGAGAACGGCGGTGAGGTGATTTCTATAGTTGGCATGTGAAACACGCCTTGTTTTACGAGTAACTGGGGAGATTCTTACTGATCAAAACAACAAGACGTTGCGTCTTGGTGACAACTTTTACAGGTTAATTCATGGCGTATCAGATCAATCATCAAAGCTTCGTCAACGTTATGTTGACGAAGCTCGAATTTTTATGTGATCTAACTCACTTCTTCAGGGCGTTGAATATTGTACTTACGCATTTTCTCAACCAACGTAGTGCGACGAATCTTCAACCGATTGGCCGCATGCGCAACCACACCTGAACACTCATCCAGCGCTTGTTCGATCAGACTGATTTCAATTTCAGTTAGATGCTGCTTTAAATCCAAGCCATCGCGTGGCAGCCGAGGCTTGTTATTAAGCTGCGCTGCGGGCATACCCTGCACTAATGGAATTGCTGATGCCTCACCGGCGTCTTCACTACTTTGTACGCGACCGTGAGGCGCCATTTTCGGTGGCAGATCACCCACATCAACCACACCGTATGGGTGCAATATGGTCAGTCGCTCCATCAGGTTTGCAAGCTCTCGCACATTACCAGGCCAATCGTAATTGCACAGCGCCATCATCGCCGCAGGTGTTAAGCGAACCGAGGACTTCTTCTCATGCTCAAGACGTGTGATGAGCTCATTAACCAACAGCGGCAAATCTTCCGCACGGCTGTTTAGCGGCGGCATCTCAACCGGGAACACATTTAATCGATAATACAAATCTTCGCGGAACGTGCCGTCTTCAATCAAGGTTTCAAGGTTTCTATGCGTCGCGGCAACCAGCCGAACATCACTCTTAATGCTCTTATTACTACCCACACGCTCGAATGATCTCTCTTGAATAACTCGCAATAGTTTGACTTGCATGTTCAGTGGCATGTCCCCGATTTCATCCAGGAAGATTGTGCCGCCTTCGGCTAATTCAAAACGCCCTTCACGAGCCCCAACCGCACCGGTGAACGAGCCTTTTTCGTGACCAAACAGCTCGCTTTCAAGCAGCTCACTTGGAATTGCACCACAGTTAATCGGCACAAATGGCTTATTTCTACGATTCGAATAATAGTGAATGTTACGAGCAACAACCTCTTTTCCTGTGCCAGACTCACCAAGAATCAACACTGTTGCCTCGGTTGGAGCAACCTGGTCAATCATTTTGCGCACACGCACAATGGCGCGTGAATTACCTACCAAACTACGAAATAGCTCTGGGTTTTGCGTACCTTCTTTATTAATCACGGTGGTGGCCGTGCCACGAACATCAGCGCGATGCAGTAGGTCAGAGAGCAACCCGTAACGAACGTCAGACTTCAAACAACCAATAAAGGTCTCTTCTATTTCTGTTTGACTGATGTCTGCTGGTTGATCGCCTAACATCAATACCATCGGCGGACAATCGGCATGTTTGGCGGTTAAACCCTTGGCCCATTCCACAATACCGTGGAAGTTTGCGATCAAAATGGCCTGATAATCAGCCAAATCCCCAAGCGAGTCGAGTAGCTCGTGTGAGCTCAACACTTTTGACTCGTGATCGATGAATTCGAGTTGATGGGTGAGTCGAAGCGAATTTTCCGCATTCGCATCCACTATCAATACTTTCTTTGCTTCTTTCTTGGCGCTCATTTCCGCTCTCTTCCGACCATGGTCGACCTAAATGTGTACTGCATCACCAAAGGATAGAAGATGATCCGAATAAGACAAAGAATTGACGAAGAATTTTTTTATGACAGGCAGCATTTTGGACGTAACTACGTCTCATTCGGAAGTCGGAAGCGGACCCTATCTGCAATACCGGCGCACCAGCAGATCGGCTTTGTGAACTGCCCGTCTGAATTGTTAAAAGCATGTTACATATGTTCCCAAACAGGCCGATTCCGTCAGTGTCCGTCAGGGAGATACCAGTTACATAGGCGCTTGAAGCGTTGGTATTAAAAGACAGACACTTATAATAATAAAAATAAATATGTATCCTGTAGTGATCGTGGCAAACCGCGGCGCAGCACGGATTCGAAGAGGATGTACAACATGATTCCGAAAGAGAAGAAATCACGAACTAATAACGTGACAAATCTTGAAGAAGTTCGCCTGGCCAAAGCTAAGGTCAAGTCGCAGGATAGCGCGGCAGCCACTACAGATACAAACAATAGCTTACTCGACAATGCCGACCTCGATACCGATGACCGCCATGGGAATCGTCGATTTGATACCGAAAAAGTGGCTCGAATCAAAGCTGCCATCGCCGCTGGCGAGTACAAAATTGATGCCTCTCGAGTAGCTGATAAGTTTATCGAACACGATCGCAATCAATAGGTTCAAAACGAGACCACACTTTCACATGTGCGGTCTCGTTTATTCCTTTGGGCATGTGCCCGCATTTCCACACACCGGTATAATCAATATAAAGACTTTGCGCATGATTCTCATCTGAGTATTTGGCGCTATTACATTGAGGAAAACGGTCTATGAAAAACCTTGTCGCGTTGGTGTCGTGGGTGATTGTTGCGTGGATGTGCTACATATTTCTCGGCTCTTTGCCCTATAAATTCACGCAGCACCCAGACACGATGCACATCTTCTCAACCATAGGTGATTGGTTGGGCGGCTTCCTAGGCAGTGGCATTGGCGCATTGTTTACGCAGCTCGGGCCCTACATCGTTGGCGGATTTGAATTGCTGACGTCGCTTGTGCTGCTGACACCGGTACTGCTTTGGATTAAATCACGCGTAACTCAATCTGACCCTGCCAATTCAGTAGCGACTGAAAACACGCGTAGACGCTGGCATCAAATTGGTGGTCTGATGGCATCAGCTGTGATGACAGGCGCAGTATTCTTCCACTTGTTCACGCCACTAGGCATCAAGGTGCTGCATCAGGGTGAATCGGATGGCGGCCGTTTGTTCTACTCTGCCGTTTCAATATTGATACTAGGTATTGTGCTATTCGTTATAAACCGCCCTATGAACTCAGCAACACAAGCTAAATAAACCCACTTAATCCTGTTTGGACATTGGATGCCTGCGCCTAGACCCTCGCCTGGGTTGCGGCGGTGTGGCTTGTGGCTGAGTTTGCGGCTCTGATTGAGCTTTGCGCATTTGGCTGTGGGTGGCCAACGGGTTTGCGCCTGGGTCGACTACCTCGGCCACCAACTTCAAGCGCACTTGTCGTTGCCCAATAATGCGATCGCCGAGCACATACTCAGATTTAACGTTGCCCAGCCGAATGGCTTCGAATAATTTCGGAATTAACATACCTATGTGATCCAAAAACGCCTGTTGCTGTGTGTTCATGCAGCAAAGCTTTCGCCGATTTCAAATACTATATATTTATACAGTATTTTCGATGATGTGGTAGCAAATTTTGAAAAAATCGGTAGGTACTATTGCAGTAGCTGCAGCATCGGCATGGGCCAGTCAGCAATGATCGCGTTGCGGTTATTTGCCTCACAAACCGATACGGTTGGCAGGCTACCGTTTACCAAAAAATCGTTCACCAGCGCTTGTGTGCACAGGTTTTTGCCAGTAAATACGGTAACGTGACCATCGTGCTCGGAGCGCAAAAACTGCCCACCCAGTGCCTGCGCCATTTGTTCGGAGAAAACAAGTGGCGTTTGAGCATCAGTTGGTCCACCAATCACCAACGATACTGGCGCCTGATTAGTTGCAATCTCAGGAACAGGATTGAGTGCCTCTGGCCAACCTGCGCAAAGACCGGCTGTGTTTAAGAAAGGTTCGGCGAAAAGATCAGACTCCACATTAAACGGCCCCCGCAGCGCTTCGACCGAATCCAAAGTGGGCCGCGTTGCATCATCAGCACACATAACTGCAACAAAAGCAGATTCATTAATTTCTCGCGACTCGCGCTCTTCACTGACGCCTAAGCGGCTGTCTAGGAATTCGAGTTCGCGAATGTCTTGCGATTCAAGATAGCGAGACAAGCTTCCAACTAACACATTTTCAAAGCCTGGCCTGGTACCGGCGAAAATTAAAATTGAATTTAGCAATGCCGTTTCAAGAGAGCCTGAACCTACGTTCAATTCATCGACGCGGGCTTGGAGCTGAGAAGAAAATTGAGCTGCCTCACAAATACCATCAACACACGCCTGCGCGATGGCATCGATGTTTGCTTGCCCGGGTATCAACGAGCCACGCGCTAAGATTGCCACCTCCGGTGTGGGTGCCATGCTGCCATCAAGAATAAATCGACCTGAACTCTCGGGGAACATTTGTAAATAGAGCGCGGCTAACCTTGTGCCGTATGAATATCCAAGAAAATCTATTTGTGTAAGGTTAAGCGCTTTACGCATTTCATTGATATCGCGCACAACATTGTAAGATCCAACTTGTTGTAAGTAGGCGCCAGTTGATTCGCCACACGATTGTGCAAACTCAATCGACTTGGTACGGGTAAATTCTAATTCTTCAATGTTTACTGGGTAGTTGTCTTGTGTGAACAAACTGGATTGGTCGCAAACAAGTTCGGTACTTTCACCAATGCCACGCGGGTCAAAACTCACCACATCAAAAGTGTCTCTGACTGTATTCGACACATCACCAAAAAGTTCAATGTTTTTAATGAAGTTAAAACCCGGACTTCCTGGCCCGCCGGGGTTCATAAACAAGGTACGGCTACGCGCCGCGCCGCCGCGGTTAAAACGAAACAAAGCCAGTGTTATCGAATCACCTGTAGGGTCAGCGTAATCCATTGGAACTAATATGTTGGCGCATTCGAGACGATCTGTGCTCGCACACGCCTTCCAACTTAAAGGCGCTTGAGGCACAACCATGGCGTCGACACCGGTTTCAACAAGTATGTTGTTAGTGGATGGGTTATCTAATTCCGATTGACTAACGGGATTCGCGTCTCCACCTGAACCACCAGAGGAGCACGCGACCAATATTATGGACGCAAAAAGAGCCGCACTGGTGCGCATTGAAAAAAAGGTGCTCATATTGCAGTCCTCTTGAACGGCGTTCGCATGGCCTATCACGCTTGATAGGTTACTCGTTATCAGCGCATGCAGACAAGAGCAGAGATTGCTATTCGCTAAGTTCATTGCCACATTTTACCTGACAATGCTACTTAACCCGCAATCTGCAGAGGTTCGGGAATTTAAAACTGACAAAAGAAAATGGCAGCAGACAAAAGTCTGCCGCCATAAGATGTGCCGAATGCTAGGGCACATGGAGGAGATACCAGCGAGCACTCGCCAGTTAGGGCAACCGGCAGAAGCTTGCGCCCCTGCCAGTCGTTGCATCGATTAAGACGCTATTGCTTCATTTTGAAAAGCGTTAACCGGGATTTTTCGTGGTCGCATAGCTTCAGGAATTTCCTTCAGCAGTGATACATGCAACAAACCGTTATCGAGTTGCGCATCAACCACTTCAACGTGATCGGCCAAGTTAAACTTTCTTTCAAATGAGCGTGATGCTATGCCGCGGTGTAAGAAGCGCGAATCTTTCTTTTGCTCTTCTTTCTTGCCGCGGATGCAAAGCACGCCTTTTTCAACTTGAACATCGATTTCATTCTGCGAAAAACCAGCTACGGCAATTGTTATCGCGTATTTGTTTTCATCGACAAGTTCAATATCGTATGGGGGATAACCGCTACCTTGACGCTCAGAACTAAATGCAGCATCTAGCAATGAACCAAAACGATCATAACCAACAGTGTTTGCGTAAAGAGGTGTTAAATCCAATTTCATTTCTATTCTCCAAAAGAAGCAATATTTAAGTTAAGTAATCAACTCTGCTAGAGACATCGACTACAGACATAAAGCTAAGGATGGAAAATCATTTTTCAAGAGGATTGAAACGTCGTAATTTTTAATGAATAAAAATGTTAACGACATTCAATTTAGATTAAGTGAACCGGCATCAACGTGTTTCAATAGTACCCAACACTTCAAGCAATTCGCTTTCATAAGTAACAAAAACAATCTCACCCGATGCCGGAAACACACCTGAAAGCGCTGTAATATTTACCTGATGGGTCACCAGCACTGCTGGTATCTTGGGGCCGTTCTCTGGTTTTTCAAGGCGGTTTTTTACCCAATTTTGCAAAGCAACGGTTTGTTGCAATTCTGTGGAACGATCCTGATAAAACGAGTTTAATATCGGCAAAGCCACTGGCTCGTCATACTCCAAGGCGGTAGCCGTGTCCAAACAGCGGCACCATTGACTCGAATATATTTCCGCATCAACCACACCGTTAATACGCATCAATTCACCGACGCCGGCGGCTTGTGAAAGCCCTTCGCTCGATAAATTTCGCTGTGTACTGCAATCATCGATGTTGAAGCTAGATGGGTCACCATTTCCAGGTGCCAGTGCGTGGCGCATGATGGCGACCGATTCGCCAGCGCGAAGGCTTTGCCATAGCGCTTGTTCATCGCCCGGTATCTCAGTGGCCGCGATTACCGCGCTGGAGAGCATGATGCTCAACAGATGCGTAAGTACTGAAGCCCGCCTAAGTAGATTCATTGATCTAATTCACCCTTTTTATTTAAGCCAACCATACACCACGCCAGAAAACCTCTGCTAAGCCATTGAATTTAGGCTCACTACCCATCACAGCGAGAAACCTTTCACTTTCGAGCAGCTGATTTGTAGCGCTGTAGGTACATTTTGTTACTTTCAAAAAAATCGAAATTGCTAATCTAGGCTCACTTATTAAACAGTGTTCAATTAATCATTAAACGCTTATTTAAAGCTAGCCGATCACTTATTCGGCGGTAGATTTTTTTGGAGAAGAACCATGAATATTTTTTCACTACTAAAAAAAATACTGGTAAAAATAATACTGGTAAATAAAATATTCGCACGAAAAAGATTAGCAACAACAGGATTACTGGTAGCTGCTGCACTAACAAGCGTCACGCCGGCACAGGCAGATTTCGGCTTAAGCGGCATCGAGTTTAGCCCGGTGCGAACATTTGCTTCCGCTAATGCGCATGGCTACAGAACTTACAGCGGCACGATTAATTTTGAACTCAGTGACCCCACCACAGAATTGTCCATTCCATTTTTATGGTCAAAAGCTGAAAACTCTATCATCCATTCTGACGGCTACGAATCACTTGTTATGGATTTGCAATGGCGCAAGTTCGACGAGCCCACCCGAAGCGGCGGCTATGTCGGCGTTCTGGTTCGCGGCATCAATGTAGAGAACAGGGACACCAATGATAAGGCGCAAAACCTCAGTGAAACTGATATAGGTGTTGGTATCCTTGCAGGCTTTCGTCGAAATATCAGTAGCGGATTCTACTGGGGCGCAAACCTAAGTTTGGTTGCCTTTGCTGATGAACCAAACACCGTTCGGGACGGAGAAAGTAATTTGTTTCGCCAGAAAGTTAGTTTAACCGCCGATTTTCTAAAGATCGGCTACCAGTTTTAAGCGCAAACCCGTACGTACAACGACTTAGTTTAGTCGCACGTTCCTAAGCTCAAGCAGGCAAAAAAGGTTCATGGACGAACCCCTCCCTCACTGATTGGTACAGATAGCTACATGGTGTCAATTCGACACATCGCAAGATATTTAAAACTTACCAATACAAGCGTATGATCGAGTTCTGATCTGGCAACCCAACTACTCTTTTCGATAGTGGCGTTAAAACAACTATCTTTTTCGGCCGCCATCACCGGCGTGCTTGCTGCATTGGTCGGCTTCACTGGCTCCTTTGCGGTGGTACTACAGGGCTTGAGTAATGTGGGCGCCACTACTGAGCAGGCCGCATCTGGGTTAATGGCACTGTGTATCACAATGGGCATTTGCGGCATTGCCTTAAGCGCTGTCTATAAAATGCCGATCAGCACGGCGTGGTCCACACCAGGTGCCGCCATGCTTGCCAGCACTGCGGCTATCGAAGGCGGGTTTGAAGCAGCGGTAGGTGCATTTATCGTTTGTGCATGCCTGCTTACGCTTGCCGGGTTTTGGAAGCCACTCTCACGGCTGGTAGCAGCGATTCCGACCGCTCTGGCCAGCGCGATGCTAGCCGGCATCTTGTTCGGACTTTGTCTTGCCCCAGTAAAAGCGGTAGCCGAATATCCTATCTATGCACTGCCTATATTTTTTGCATGGCTGATCGTTGGAAAGATTCATAAGTTATTGGCCGTACCGGCGGCCCTATGCGCCTTTCTGATCATACTTTTTTTCTTTATGGATATATCGGCTGGGCTAGAAACGATAAAAGCATCGTCCATTTTTACCTCCTTGTCTTGGGTGAGCCCTACATTTACCGTTGCCGCTATTGTGGGCATCGCCATTCCACTATTCATAGTAACCATGGCATCGCAAAACATACCCGGCATGGGTGTATTAAACGCAAATGACTATCAACCGGATTCTGGGAAATTGTTTGCAAGCGCAGGTGCGTTTTCGATTTTATCGGCACCGTTTGGCGGGCATGCCGTTAATCTTGCGGCCATCACCGCCGCGATGTGCGCCGGAACGGAAAGCCATGCCGACAAAGACAAGCGCTATTGGTCGGCCATATTCGCAGGCATAAGTTACTTACTCATTGCAGCCTTTACCGGTTTAGTCACACAAGTCGTCACCTTAGCGCCACCGATTCTTATCCAGGCAGTGGCAGGCTTGGCACTGATTGGCGCCTGCGCAGGTGCATTGGTGGCTGCCTTTGAAAATGCTGCGCATCGCGATTCGGCGGCGATTACTTTTTTTATTACCGCTTCAGGATTAGCGTTTCTTGGCATCTCAGGTGCATTTTGGGGTTTGCTGTGCGGCTGGTTGGTTTATTTGTGGCAGTCTTCGAGAATCAGCAAAAGTGCTTGAGCGCATTAAACCGTTTCCTGCAAGGATTCTCTTCTAAACATTAGCTTAGCTTGATCAGTTCCCAATTCACGTGCCGCCAAATGCCCGGCATAAACAGCTGCGGCTACGGTTGATGGCGCTAGGCAATCACCGACTTTTTGCAGCGTCTTTATAACTTGTTCCTTGTTCGATCGTTCACTCACAAGACCGAGCAATTCTTGATAAACCGAATCAACCGGTGTGCGTGACGTGATCATCAATACAGCATCTGCAGCAATAGTTTTAGGTGTGTTGGCATAAATACAATTCAGTTGCACGTGGTCTTGATCGATTTGCACTAGTGAGTGTGCAGTGACTATAGAAACACCAAGCTTTAGTAGCCTCGTCTGTATTTTGTGTTGTTCTAAAGTATGTTCCGTCCAAGCGGATACACAGTTTGCTGGTGTTACGAGCGTTACTTTATGCCCCTGATTTTGTAAGTGTTCAGCCATAACACCGCCGAGGTAGTAGTGATCGTCATCGTATACCACAACGTGATTAGGTAACGCCTGTCCGGCAAAGATATCATCCGGTGTAAAAACAGGTAAGCCGTATTCATTGGTATCAAAACCCATTGGATGAGCCCGACCTAATCCGTCGTGACGCCACTTTGCACCGGTACTAATAAACACATGCGCTAGTTCAGTTTCTATAATGTCTGCGGCTGTTAGTTGGTTATCGAGTAATAAGTCAACTTCGGGCAAACTAGATAATTGCTGATGACGGTAATCACGAACGCGTCGATAACTCGATAACCCTGGCAGCTGACATTCATTTAATATGCGCCCGCCTACATCGCGCTGGGCGTCGGCCAGCATGACTGAATAACCGCGACGCGTAAGTTGTAATGCGCACTCAAGCCCAGCGGGCCCAGCTCCTACAATTAGGACCTGCTCCGGATTCTTCGTTTTAATACTGAATTCAGGGTGCCAACCACGACGCCACTCCTCGCCCATTGTTGGGTTTTGTGTGCAACGGATAGGCGCGACCACGTTGTCGCTCGATACGCATATATTGCAACCAATGCATTCACGGATTGCGCTCAAATCATTGGCTAAAATTTTGTTCGGTAAAAACGGATCAGCAATCGATGGCCTGGCAGCTCCAATAAAGTCGAGCACGCCACGATTAATTTGCGACACCATTGCGCTAGGTGATGTGAAACGTCCCACGCCAACCACAGGCTTATTAACCAGCTTTTTAACAAACGCCGTTTGTTGCTCTTGATAACCTTCATTCGGTTCAAAACGCGCGGTCGCGGAATCATTATCCCAACCACTTACGTTTACATCCCAAAGGTCAGGGATATCCGCGAGCATAGTGACAATTTCACTACCTTCATCAGTGGCTTGTAAGCCACCATCTCCCATGAGTTCGTCGACGGCCAAGCGCAATGCAATGCCACAATCAGCACCCACTGCATCGCGCACATCCATTAAGGTTTCTTTGAGTAAGCGCACGCGATTAACCAAGCTGCCGCCGTACTCATCAATGCGATCATTAAAGCGCGGCAGTAAGAAATGCATCAGCGTTGCCATGTTATGCCCCGCATACACATACACGATATCGTAGCCGGCATCGCGCGAACGTTTGGCAGCGTCAACATACCACTGCTTTAACTGTTTAATATCCGACTTATCCATCGCACGTGCTTGTACTGGGTGATATAGATCAGTTGGTCGGTGGCTTGGTCCGATGGGTGGAATGCGGGTGCTTAAGTTGGCCGAGTGATGACCATTGTGTACTAGTTCAATTCCGGCAAGAGAATTGTGCTCATGCACAGCATCAGTCATAGCGCGGTGCGCGGGTATGTCGGCATCGTCCCACATTCGACCTTCAAGGTACGGCGAGATATCAGAGCTTGGGTGAATTTCTACTTCTTGCGTACAAACAACTCCCCAGCCGCCTTCCGCTTTCATGGCCCTTAACGCCACTTCCGCTTTAGGATTAGCATGACCCAAACCCGTGCAATGCGGTACCTGATAAAACCGGTTGCGCGCCGTCACAGGCCCAATCGCCATAGGCTCAAACAACACGCCAAACGGATGGTCTTCCAATTCACTCATTACGCATATCCGGGGACAGTTTACTTATATCGCTATACGGGGACAGTTTACTTATATCTGTTCTGTGCGCGCAATGTCGCCGAACGACACTCGTGACATAGCCGCGCGCGTGATTTAAGTAAACTGTCCCCGTAATAGGAAAATCAGCTCATGTAGATTTGGGTGCAGTAGTCGAACTGCACGCCTTGATCACTTGAATATTTGTCATACAGGTTTGTTATGGCGTCCATGAGCTCTGTGTGACCGCTCTTGCCTTCTGCTGGACAATAGGAGGATGACTGTAATCGACCCTTTAAACCATCCAGATCAAACACTTGGTGGCTTGGGAAATCCGCTGTGGTCATATTTTCGCCAAGGAAATCAGCGATAACAGCATCGGTTGAATTAGCATGAGTCACTTTGTTGTATTCAGGAATTCGTGTGCTCAGCAAGTGCTCGTACTCTGCTAGGAATTCAGAACCTGCGTTGTCGCGCCGATTCCAAATCAATAACACTTTGCCATTAGATTTAAGAATTCGTGCAAACTCGGATTTCGTTTTTTCTAAGTCAAACCAATGAAACGCTTGAGCGGCTGTAACTAGATCGATTGAATCAGCTTCGAGCTTCGTATGCTCTGCCGTTCCAGCCTCACTGCTGTAGTTGGACTTATCACCTAGCCGCTTATCTGACTCCAAACGCATAGCATCATTCGGCTCAACAGCCACAACGGATACGCCTTTGTTTATCAACTCTTCGGTAAATATGCCGGTACCAGAACCTACGTCGGCAACCTTCGAATTTGAATTAAGTGGTGCGTTTTGAAACACCCACTCTATTGCTTGTACTGGATAACCGGGACGGTAACGCGAATAATTAGAAACTCTGTCCGAGAAACGTTTAGTGGAATTTGCCGTATCAACGCCCATAGATCTGACTTCCGTTTTTCATGTACGGGCTTATTGTAGCCCTTCGGTCAAAATCATGTTTCTGTCCATCGCCTCTGGGTTCAT
>CALHOU010000014.1 GCA_938035945.1 uncultured Granulosicoccaceae bacterium | reverse complement strand
CGTCGTGGCCGTGGCAGACCTTCGACGGTTAAACTTAAATTGTCTGGGTCTAAGGACTCGACTAAGGATTCGTATTGCATCCATTCAGTGGTGCGCTGTTCCAAGCGCGATGTGGTATCGATCGACACAAAGCGGATATTGGAAAATCCACTTTCTTCTATCCATTTTGCCAGCATCGGTACGCTTGGCAATTGCCAAATGTTGCGCATGCGCGCGTAGCGACAACCGTCTAAATCGAGTGTTTTTTCTTCTTCGCCTAAACACACTAAGGTTTCCAAAACCAGCTCCGCACCTGGGCGCATAGTTTGTAAGAGTTCTTTTAGATGAGCGTGTGGGTCTTTACGGTGATAAAGCACGCCCATGGAAAACACGGTGTCGAAGCTGTGCATGTTTGCCGGCATGGTTTCCATCGTCAGCGGCAGCAATGCAACCTTGTCGTCTTTAATGTAACGCTGTAGCGCTTGAAATTGCATCGAGAACAACAGACCAGGATCGATGCCCAGAACTGTTTTTGCACCAGCACTGCGCATACGCCACATGTGATAACCATTACCGCAACCCACATCCAGCACGGTGCGGTCTTTTAAATCAGCAATATGAGGTGCAACGCGATTCCATTTCCAATCTGAGTGCCACTCCGTATTGATGTGCACATGGGCAATTTTGTACGGGCCTTTGCGCCATGGCATCAAGCCCTTTAAAGCTGATTCGAGTTGTTGCGCAACTGCATCTAACGGGTATGGCGTATTTGTATCACCGTTTTTATTGCTGTTTTTATCGGCCACCAGGTCCTTATCCGTTAATACGGCAACGCCCAACTCATGGTCAAGATCGATCTTGCTAATGGGCAGATCGGGCAGTTCGTCTAGGGCGGCTTGCCAACGCGTCAGGTCACCATGCTGTAGTGCGCGAGCCTCGACGGCATCTATTAAGGCTTGAGTCCAATCAGCTAATGGTGTTTGCGCTAATGATTTGCGCAGAGCGCTCTCATCTAGTTTAAAAGTGGGTGTGGCGTTGTTCATGACTCGTGGCAGGCTTTATTTTATGGCGATAACGGATGCGAAATTAAAGCACTGAAACCATACACTCGAACTTGAAAAGCCAGCGTTCGCTAACCGCTTCGCATGGGTGTTTAAGGTGTCGGGAATCATGACGTTCTCCAATGCATTTCTTTTTTGACTGATTTCTAAATCAGAATAGCCATTCGCACGTTTAAAATTGTGGTACATATCGATGTGCATTTGACTCAATACCGGGTCATCAAACGTCACTTTCTCAGACAATATCAACACACCACCAGGCTCAATTGCGTTAGCAATTGATTGCATCATGTTATCGCGATCATCAGGAGGTACAAATTGCAAAGTAAAATTCATTGCCACAACCGATGCGTTTTGCAGCTCACTACTTTGCATATCTTCGCAGTGCAGCATAATCGGAATGCCATCGGTATTAAAGTTCTCATTAACCGATTGTCCGGTTTGCGTTTCAATGACCTTGGTTGCTTTTTTTATCATAGGCGTAGAATTATCGATGCCGTGAATAACACAACCATGTGACGAGTTAACGTTTTCTGCGCGGGCATCCAGCATAGCTTTATGCATGGCCAAACTCGTTGCACCCAGGGAACAACCCAAGTCATATAGATTGGTGTTGGGCTGTGCGTAACGTGCGGCCAACAAGCCTGATTGAGAAATGATTGCCTGATAACCGGGGATGGAGCGGGTGAGCATGTCCGGAAATACATCAACCACACTTTGATCAAAGCGAAACTCGCTCACAGCACCTAATGGTTGGGCGAAAAGGGAATCACGTTTGTGTTCGATTTGATTATTCACTGTTCGTTCTTTGTGTTGTGCTGGTGCTGCCAAAGGCGATAGGATGCCGCACGCCAACTATTTTGTATATCGATGTCGTTGCAATACAAGCCAGAAACCGCGCGCCGACGCCTCAAAAATGCGGACCCTGTCATGGCCAGCGTGATCAAACGCGTGGGTCCATTTAAAATGCAAACCGAATTCGAGCTTAGTCCATTCGAGGCCTTGCTGCGCGCGATTGTGCACCAGCAGCTATCAATCAGGGCAGCAGCGGCAATACATGCGCGAGTTACCGCTCTTTTCGGCGACGAAATCAAACCCCGTGATTTACTTAAAATGGCGCCAGAAACCCTTCGCGAAGCGGGCCTATCGAAGGCCAAGGTGCTGGCTGTGCAAGATCTGGCTGCGCGCCGACTAGATGGTACCGTACCCGAACTTCATGTGCTGCAACAAGAAACGAACGAACAAATAATCGAACGTCTGACCACAGTGCGTGGTGTTGGCCAATGGACGGTTGAGATGATGCTGATATTTAAGTTGGGCAGACCGGATGTGCTTCCCGTCGCCGATTTAGGGGTGCGAAAAGGTTATCACTTTGCTTATGGAACAAACGCCTTGCCGTCTAACGCAGAGCTCACAAACGCGGGCCAAGCCTGGGCACCTTACCGATCGGTAGCCAGTTGGTATTTGTGGCGCGCCGCTGAGCTTGACTGGCCTGGCTAACTATCGCGTTGTCGTTCTACTGGCTACAATAAATTGCGAACTTAAAATAACAACACACGTGAACCCTGATTCTACTGCTCAACCCCAACTGGCCCATACACCGAAGCAAGAATTCTTTGCCGGCGCGCGAACGATCATACCGTTGGTTATCGGTGCAACTCCCTTTGGGATGTTGTTTGGTGCATTGGCCATCTCTGCCGGTTTATCAGCGTGGGCGACTATGGGCTTGAGTTTAATTGTCTTTGCAGGCTCTTCTCAGTTTGTGGCCGCGGGTCTAGTCGGCCAAGGCGCAAGTGTTGGCATCATCGTTTTAACCACCTTTGTCGTGAACTTACGGCATGCGTTATACGCTGCGTCGTTAGGTCCTTATTTGCGGCATTTATCACATCGTTGGTTAGCACCCATGGCATTTCTTCTAACCGATGAAAGTTATGCGGCGGTGATTTCGCGTTTTGAACAAGCCGATGCATCACCGAATAAGCACTGGTTTTATCTTGGCGGTGCGTTACTGATGTATGTCAATTGGCAGTTGTGGACGATTGCTGGCATCGTCACCGGGCAGCGCTTGGAGAGTGTCGGGGACTTAGGATTAGAATTTGCGATGGTGGTGACCTTCATTGGCATTGTAGTTCCACTTATTCGCCGATGGCCGATGCTGTTGTGCGCGTTGGTTGCTGGTGGAAGTGCGTTGGTATTGGATAACTTGCCACACCAACTTGGATTAATAGTGGCCTCGCTGTTAGGTATCGTAGCGGGTTTGGCTGCACAGTTGTTTAATCGCGAGGCGGAACCATCATGAGCGCGTTCGAGCAAGTGTTGCTTATTGTTGGAATGATGAGTGTGACCTATGGCGTACGCTATTCAGTGCTGGCTATGAGCGGTCGAATCACCATGTCCAAGCGTGTTGAGCAAGCGCTTCGTTTTGTACCGGTTGCGGTTCTAACGGCGCTTTGTACGCCAATTCTAGTTAAACCTGAAGGGCAGTGGCTGCTGTCTTTCGACAACAGCCACTTGGTTGCTGGTGTGGTTGCCATCACCGTTGCCGCCATCAGTCGGCACCTACTACTGACGATTGTGTTGGGAATGGCTTTGTTTTTAATACTGCACTTAAATCTAATTTAACTGCAATTTAATTTAACTGCGTTTTGCCAGCGCTTCGCGCATCTCTAGCAGCAACTCCTCTGTCGTTTCCCAGTCGATGCAGGCATCGGTAATCGATACGCCGTGCTTCAGGTTTTTTCCATCGCCTAGGCTTTGGTTGCCTTCGCTCAAGTTCGATTCGAGCATCATGCCAATGATTGACTTATTTCCTGCAACTAACTGCTCAAGCACATTACGCGCAACCAAAGGTTGCCGAGTGTGATCTTTGTGGGCGTTGGCGTGCGAGCAATCGATCATGATGCGTTTTGGCAAACCGGCATCCTCCATTGCTTGTTCAGCAAGAGCGACATTGACTGAATCGAAGTTTGGATTTTTACCGCCGCGTAGAATCACATGACCATACTGATTGCCGCGTGTTTTTAAAACAGTTGCTTGTCCATTGCTATCAATACCCAAGAAGCGATGGGGTTGTGACGCCGACTTCATCGCGTTGGTGGCAACGGTTAAGTTCCCATCTGTGCCGTTTTTAAAACCCACGGCGGTCGATAGTCCACTGGACATTTCACGGTGAGTTTGTGATTCGGTCGTACGAGCACCGATTGCTGACCAAGTGAATAAATCAGACAGATACTGTGGGCTGATAGGGTCTAAGGCTTCGGTGCCGGTGGGCAAGCCAATCTCAGCCAAATGCGCCAGTAGCTCACGCGCCATACCCAGACCCGTTTCTATATCGAATGAATCGTCCAGGTGTGGGTCGTTTATCAAGCCTTTCCAGCCAACCGTGGTGCGTGGTTTTTCGAAATATACTCGCATGACCAAGTTAATTTGATCGCTGACTTTTTCACGCAGTGCAAGCAGGCGCTGTGCATACTCTTTAGCTGCATCAACATCGTGTACCGAGCAGGGTCCGGCGACAACCAGTAGGCGCGGGTCGGTTCCATCCAAAATGGCTTCAACGTCGGCACGTCCGTTTTCTATGGTTTGGGTTGCTTTTTCTGAGCGTGGATACTGGCTCTTTAGCTCAGAGGGTGATATTAGCTTTGTTTCGGCAACGATGTTGGTGTTAGACAAAGGCCGGTTTAGCTTTGTCACAGTGCTATTTTCAGTCATGGAAATGTTCTTAGTTATGGGTTTATGGCGACCAGCGCCGGCTATAGGGCTAAGATTTACACGAGCGAACAAGAAGCGCAACAGAAAACTGCGTTGGGGGCGGCAATGCCTGAAATTGAGTGTGCAGTGCTTCTCACAACCACAGGTGACGGACGACCCATCCAGTATGCTCAAGCCGTTGGCAACGGGTTTATGACGCGACGAGCTTTAATCCTGACGGGGTTGACTGAATGGCCTTGTCGCCATCGAGAATGGCTTTGAGATCGCTCAGCAACAGCGGCTCGCGCCAGCCCTTGAGCGCCTCTTCAGGTGTAGAGGTTGCGCATTTCTCCAGTAGCTTGGGTGAGGCCAAAATGGCTGCATTGATGTCTAACTCAGACGCTCGGTGATGTACCCAGGCATTGAGCAGGCTGACTTGCGCTAGGGCGATAGCGTTAAGCTTTTTCTTTTTCACAAAAGCGGGTGCAGGTTCAGGTGTTTGCGTTCGCGCTTTTTTGACGATATCCGTGATCTGAGCACCGTGGCGATCGCGTGATTTTTTATCCAGTCCTCGGATATGGCTTAGTTCATCAATAGAGTCGGGTTGCATTTGGGCAATGGTGCAAAGGACGTCATCTTTCATTAGCCAATTGCGCGGCAGATCGAGTTCTCGCGCTTTGATTTCCCGCCATTCTGCTAACGCTTGTACACAAGCCAGCGCTGGTCCTTTGTATTTTTGTATATTGCGAATTTTCAGCCAGCGTTGCTTTGCTGGTTGGTCGTATTTTTTTGGATCTTCCCATTCCGCAAACTCAGGCGCAAGCCATTCAAGCCTGCCACGATCCTCGAGCTGCGCATGAATTTTGTGATACAGCTGTTCAAGGTAGATAACATCGTCTAATGCGTATTCGATTTGTTTATCGGGCAATGGTCTACGCGTCCAATCGGCTCTTGTGTGGGCTTTACTGAGTTCATGGCCGAGCATTTCTTTAACTAAGTTGCCGTAGCCGATCTGCTCGTTGTAGCCGAGCAACGGTGCTGCCAACTGTGTATCGAATATAGGTGCAGGTACCTTGCCTTTTGACAGGATATAAAATATTTCTAAGTCTTGCGAAGCGGCATGTAAGACTTTGGTGATACTTGGGTCGAGCAATACGTTTGTTAACGGGCTTAAGTCATCAATGGCTTGTGTATCAACACACGCTAGCAGGTCGTCAACTTTGATTTGCACCAGACACAGTTGCGGGCGATACGTGCGTTCACGTAAAAATTCAGTATCTATAGCAATGTAAGGTTTGCCTGCGAGCTTTGTGCACAGCTCGTTCAATTTGTCGGGCGAATCGACATATAAGTGAGGAGGGCGCGCTGTGCTCATAGATTGAAGCTGTGGGGATTGCCAATAAACTGATGCAGTGTAATCGGTTTGTCGACCAGGGGGTAGCCTAAATTGGCACGATGTGGCTTCAGCGTGTTAAAACGCAAAGGAATAAAATAAATCGACCGCACGCGCTGTGCCTTGAGCGGCTTCTAAGTAAAGTTGCTTGGTAAGGTCGTAGCGCAAATACAGGGTAAATGTGTCATCGAAAATACTTTGTCCATAACGCAATAACAGCCGATCGTTCACGCGCCCGCTAACAACCAGCTCGGTCGTATCGCCGCGACTTCTTGCATCGAGTGATATTTCCTGTATCCCAAGTTTTTCTGCCAAATCTTTGGTCTGCGTTCGACCACCTTTAATCGCCAGCGCAAGAGCGGCAGAGGCGAGCAAGTTTTGTTCGGCATTAGAAGCTTCCGTTACATCTCTGCCCAGAACAATATAGGAGAGTATGGCTTCCTGGGTTTTGTCCGCAGGTTCCGTGAATAAGGCGATCTCTGGGTCTTCAATCGCGCCAGTGATGTGCATACCCGCCACGCGATCAGTGCTACCGTCTGCAATTTCTCGCACGGCATCGATATTTAGAGTCGTTTGATCAACAGGCCCTACAAACAACACTTGGCCATCGGTAATTTTCAGATCTTGCCCGTATTGCTTGAAGGTACCATTGACAATGGTGACTTCGCCGCCGAGTTGAACTGGGTTAGGGCTGTTTTGAGACACCAGCATGTTGCCTGTCAAACTTGCATTTAAACCGTAGCCAGTCAGATTGACATCGTCTCCTAAGTCGACTCTGACTCTTAAGTCGATCGGTGCGGCATCTTGTTCTTTCTTTTGCTTTTTTTGCGTTTGTGCATAAACGTCTTCAATAACGATGACATCGTCAGATAGGCTAGCGGCGCCTCTGGGCAGCTCTTTTATGTTGATGTTGGCCGCCGGCACTTCAATACCACCACGAATGCGTATGCTCTTTGGGCTGGCTGATATTTTTAGTCGAGTGTTAACCGATGAGCTGGTTAGAGGCTCTTGCACGATATTAAGTTGATCAGCTTTGACCGTTATGTCTGCTCGGTAGGTGTTGTTTAACCAATTTGCAGATCCCGATATGTCGACATTGCCTTTGCCGGATATTATTTTGCCGTCAATTTTTGCCCGTTTACCATTGATCTTGGTTGTAATTTTTCCATCATCGATTGCCAGCGGTAAGTCTTCCGACTTGACTGTAAGCGAGGATAGGATGACATCCCCATTGTAGAGAGGGTCGAGCAGCTCACCACCGAGGGTGCCTTGCGCGCTAACGCTGCCAGAAATGGTTTCATAGTTAGGTAAGAAGGCTTTTATAAATCCGATCTGAAAGCCACTTAAATTCACGCTGCCGGTAATGTTTTTCTTTTCTGATGCTGGGTCTAAGCTTAAGTCGATTTGTGCTTGCCCCATAGTCTGAGAATCTATCGTGAGCTGTGATGCCACAGCGTTTGCATCAGCCGTTGAATTCAGCGTGAGTGTGTCGTACTTGAACGTTAATGGTTGGCCTGAGGTGTCACGCATTTTAATGGCACCATCACTTATGCCGGCCTCTAACTTGGCCGCGTACCCACCGGCAAAATCACTGCCCCAATCAACCGTTACATCGGCCTTGAGTGTTCCGCGCAGTGTTGATTCTGCTGGAAGGAATGGATTGAGTTGCTCTAAGCGATACGCATCGAGACCAATGATCGCTTGGCCGGTTTCTTGTGCCAACACTTGATTCTTTAAACACAAGTTGGATTCTTGAATAGCCCAGCAATGCGGCTCTACGCTGAATTTTTTAGTGCTGTTATCCCACGCTAAATCGGTTTTGTCGCGCAGGGTTATAACGTGTGCGGGGACTTCGAGTTTAACTTTCTCGATAGCACCCGCCCAATCGAAGTTATCGTTAAATCCACCGGTGGCGGTCAAGTCAACACTGGTTTTTTGCGGTCCATCGGTGAACAAAGACAGTGAATGACTTTTTCTTGAACCATCAAATGCAAGCTTTGTATTACTTAGCGTTTGCACACCGGCTTGAATCTTTGCGATGTTCAAATCCAGTTCGCTGTCTTTGATCACCCCGTTTTTAATATCAGCATCCAGGGTAAATCCTGCGAGTGCAAATTCCTGGTACTTGATCGCATTTGATTTAGCTTTGATCGTGGCGTCAGGATTTTTTAAATCTCCTTTGACATCGATATCGGCAGTGAAGCCACCGGTCAGCCCGGGTAGTAAATTTTGAAGTTCAGGTAAGTTTATTTTTGCGTTTAAGTCCCAGCTGTCCGACACGGTGCCTGTCGCATTGACCTGATTGCGGCCATTGTCGAGCACAAGCGAATCCAATTGCCAGGTCTCATCGGCATTTTTTGCAAGCTTTGTATCAAGTTTAAACGGAACGTTTCGCAGCTCTCCGTCTATTTGCGCTTTGTTTAAATCCAGCGTCCATTTGCCATCAACTAAATCCCCATTGGCTATGATGAGTGCATTCAGCTTACCGTCGGCGCCGTCGAATTTAACACCTGGGTTAATATCCTTGGCAATCATGTCGGTTACCCATACCACACCGTTTTTCCACGACACAGCAGCCTTGCCTGCGGCGAAACCATCCAACGTGAGTGCGCTGAAATCAGTTATTAGCGCACGATCAAGGTTGCCCTGTGCTTTAACATCCAGGCTGGTCTTTGGTATTTGCTGGCCTTCAATATCCGTTTTTAATGCAATGTGGTAGTCATCCATGTCGCCATCGATTTGCAGTAATAGATTGTTGGCCTGTGCCTGCTCCATGGTGTCCAAAGGCCAGCCAGCTTGTTTGGTCTGAATGTTGATTTTTGCCGGCAGCTTTTTTAGTAGCGGTTGCACGGTGCCGGTAATGGTTGCATCTACAGCACCACCGACGACAACATCAATATCAAGCTCCTCAAGTGTGTTACTGAGCTTGATGCTGGTTTTGGCATCGTGTTCTTCAAGAAAATCTTCTACACCCACTTGAATATTTAAATCAAGCGGATAGGCACCGGTAGGTGTGATTGAACCACTGCTTTTTACGCTGATGTTTTTATACTGCGTTGAGAACTCATCGATGCGTAAAGTGTTTTTATCTGAGTAGGCCGATAGCTTAATATTTTCCAATTCTTGCAGCGGGGCATCGCCGGGTCCTTGAAAATTTAGCTTTTTGATTAGAATTTCTTTCGCGTTGAAGCTAACCGGTAACACAACATCGGGTAGGGTGATGTCGTCTGTGCTCGCAGGCTTGGACTGTTCACTGGCAAAGGTTTCAATGTTCAGTTCATCGATAATCACTTTATCCAGACACAAAGCCTTATCCACCAAACAATCACTTCGCCATTTTGAATCAACGCCTTTTGCATTCAAGATAATTTGATCGTTTTTAAAGTCGATTTGATCCGTCTGTATTCCATTTTTCAGGTTACCGTTAACTTGGCCAATGTCCAGCCCTTCAACGCGCTGTTCAAGCTCGCTTACCGTGAATTTAAAACCGCGCTCGGTGCCGAGCAGAAGATAGCTGAGCAGTAGCAGGCATAAAACCAACAACACGAGCGCGAGCAGGATTATCGCTATCCACTTAAGCAAACGTCTCATAATTCTGGCCCGAGAGACAAGTGCAATTGAATGTCACCTTCGCTGCCTTCACCGATAGGTTGAGCAAGGTCGATTCGGAATGGGCCTACGGGCGATTGCCAGCGAATACCAAATCCACCACCAATTTTTTGTGAGGTACTGAAGTTGTTGAACGCTCGACCCACATCGGTGAATACCGCAAAGCTCCATCGTTCGGCAAACCTATAGTTGTATTCGATACTACCGGCTTCTAAATAACGACCGCCTTTAAGATTGCCCTCGATGTCTGTGGGTGACACAGAGCGGAACTTGTATCCACGAATGCTGCGATCCCCTCCGGCGAAGAATCGCTGCGACGCTGGAACCTTGTCAAAGTCGTTTGTGGTAATCGCGCCATATTGCAGCGAAAATATAAACGTGTTGCGTGGTGTTATGGCCCGCAAATATTTAAAATTTATCGATGCCTTGTAAAAATCGATAGACGATAGTAATTCTCTGTTCCCGTATAAAAACTGAAAACTACTGCTTTGTCCCCAGCTTAAAAACGGGTACCCTTTACTACGGTTACGCGAATAGCGAAACCCTGGTAATACTAAGTCACTGGTGTCTTTGACGTCAGCAATGGTATACGGCTCACGCTCCCAGCGAATGAACAAGGATTCTGTCCATTCGTTTCGGAATCGGCGAACACGTTGAAAGTTTAACGAGCTTAGTAGACTTTTTACTCCGTCATCGTCTGAGCGTTTAACACCGTATTCAATACCCCAATAGTTATACAGGGGTTGGTTTCTTCTAGGTATACGATAGGCGAAGCTGACCGACTGAGTCGGGCGCGATAGTGTCACTTCTGCTTCTGCCGAATGACCCGCACGGTTTATCAATGGTTTGCCCCATGTCATTTTGCCACGGTATTTTTCATCGTTAGAGTAACCAATACCCAGTCCAACTTGATTTTCTTCTTTACGTTTTAGTGACACAAGAATAGGTACGGTCGCACCGTAGCGCACGTCGCGTTGAGGCGAGACGCGAACGGTTGAGAAGTATCCGCTGTTTTGTAAGTTCTGTGTGAATTCAGCAATCAGTTTTGCATTGTATGGCTCGTTTGGTTCAAACGGCACCCAGCGATTTAAAAATGTATTGCTAAAAATGTTCTGGTCAAACTTGATTGTGCCGAAGGTAAAACGTGGGCCACTGTCTGCCACCAGGTTCACCACGGCGGTTAGATTTTGTCGGCTAACCAACACAGCATTAGTTACAAATTTAAAATCAAAATAACCGTTGGCTTGAGCAGCATCAATCAATAGCCCTTTGGTAGCTTCGTAGTCACCAGAGAGAAACACCGCGTTTTTCTTCAATGGCACTTTGCGTCGTAGAATTTCTTGAAACGCTGCATCTGTTTCACCCGGGCCTGTCACCTTGACACTGATCGATGATATGCGAACCGGGGAGCCGGCATTGACATTAACGCTGACCACAACTTGCTCATCCACCACGGTGCGTTGTATATCGATTTCGGGTTCGAAGTAACCGTAGGCGGCAAGGGCTTTGCGGGTTTGCTCTGGAAGAACCTCGATATAGAGGTCAATGAGCTGTTCGTTTTCAGGAAATGGGCCTGCGACCAGTTTGACGTTCTCGGCCAAGTCGCCTTCAATGCCGTTTATCACCAGCTGGTTGGCGTGTGTTGTGCCCACCCACAGCAATGCTGCTGTCGCCGCGCGCAAGCAAATCGATAAAACCTTATTCAAAAATCGGTTTTTCACGGACTAACTCGAGTTTTTTCGAGCACTCCTGTTTCCTGGTTTTTTAAATTCACCATAACCCGACCCCCAAACGCTGTCGGGGCGGGCGTTTGCGCATGAATTTTACGCATCTAAGTACTATGCAATAGGCATACGCGAATTTGTTGCTCAGAAGGTGTAATTAACGTGAAATCGTAATATTTTGTGAATGAAGTTCACATTTCGCAGTTGCTATTTAAATTTCGGGCATAACGGGCGATTCCTCACAGTAGAGATGTCGAAAAAGGAACTTTTGGCATGCGCTTGGCTCCTATTCGGGCCGTAGTCTTCTGGAGATGTCTGTATGTTGCGTTTATCGATTCGTTCTTTCTTGCTGGCATTGCTCGTTGGTGTCTCAACCGCCTCGGCCAATGCGGGTGCTCCATTCCCGGATTTAATTGATATCGATGGCAACGCTGTGACCGATCAGGCGGATGTGGGTGACGGTGAGTGGCAGGTGGTTATGATCTGGGCGACGAACTGCCACGTGTGCGCTGAGATGAAACCCAAGCTTTCGGCGTTTCACGATAAGTACAAAGACTCTGGCACCAAGGTTTATGGTATTGCACTTGATGGGCATGCGCGTACCAAACAAGTCAAGCAGTACATGATTGATCACAAAGTCTCGTTTCCAACTTACATTGGCGAGCTTGAGCTAATCGCGATGAATTTTGAACTTAATAGTGAAGCTCCTCTTACTGGCACGCCCACCTACATGGTGTTTACACCTACTGGTGAGCTGATCGCGATCGACTACGGAATGCTTAATATAGAGGCGCTAGAAAAATTCATCGCGCGTAATTCTTAAGTCCACGCAATAGCAATTTAGCTGGCGTACAATGGCGTTTTATAACTCGCCATCGATCCACCCGTGACATTCCAATCAATAGCCAAGCTATGTATTCTTAGCTTGTTGCTACACCTTAGCGCTTGCACGTCGTCTGATGATGATGACGATGCTCCACCGCCTTCTACAGACGCGGGTACAACGCAAGGCAGTACCGGTGACAACACAGTGCTTAGTAGTTGTCAGGCCATCGAAGCGGTCGAACTTACGGCTACAGGTGGTGTGACCAACACTGTTCTGCCAGCAGATTTAAGCGTTGCCGATACGCAAATAAACCTTCTTTCCATACAATCGGGTGAATTTACATCGTTCGATCCCACCAGTGGTGCTGTAAGCTTTGTGCCCGGTCTGAGCCGATTATCAAGCGTTGTTGATTATCAAGTGCTTGATGCGCAAGGGGTCGTACTCGCAACACATCAACACCGTTGGGTGTTTACACCAGTGCGGGTTATGCCATTGGGCGATTCCATAACGGCAGGTGTTGAGTTTTTCGATGGCATGGTTGATACGCCAATTAAATCTATGCGTGTGGGTTATCGTAAGTTTTTATACGATCGGCTTCTTAGCGAAGGCTACGCGATCGACTATCTTGGTCAGGGCGGACAAAGCGCTGGCGCAGAGGCGGGCTTAGCCGATCCTGAGAACAATGGGTATCCTGGTGTTGATATTGATTTTCTCAACAACAAACTGCTTGAGCAGCTAGCTGAAGACAAAGTGGATATCATTTTGTTACACATCGGCACTAACAACACACCAGCTGATGCGGCGGGCATTGAAGTTTGGTTGGATACATTAGATGCTTGGGAGTCTGAGAATTTTCCGGTACTGGCGATGGTTGCGAGCATCGTTCCGAAAAGAAATTCGGTAAACAATGCGCAGGTTGTCTTGTTCAATCAAGATCTGCGCGCACGCATCGCCGCTCGCACTAACGACAATGTCATACTGGTTGAACAGAATTTAAGTGTTAGCGTGGATGATATTAGTCTGGAAGACGCCGGCTTACACCCGACCGCGGCGGGCTATCAAAAAATGGCCGACACATGGTTTGACGCGTTAACTGTCGCTGCAGCTGCCCAATTTGCAAAGTGTGAGCTTTAGGCTAACTTTCGCGTTCACAGCTTGCGGGAAAGCTATTTGCCCATTGTTCATAGCCGCCATCCAGGCTGTACACTTCCGCAAAACCCTTTTCGGCTAAGTACGCTGCCGCGGACTGGCTTGAATTTCCGTGATAGCAACAAACGATTAAAGGTACATCGTGTTCGGTGTCGCTGATATAGTCCGCAATGGTTTGATTGTCTAAATGCTCAGCATCGAGAATATGCCCACTGCTAAACGAGTTCAGGTCGCGAATATCAACAATATTGACATCTTTTTCGGCAATGAGAGCATGTGCATCAGCACAAGATATGCGGGCAAAACTGGTCATAACAATTAACAGTGTGATTCGATCGAGCTGTATTCTAAGGGATCCTAGGCCAAAAAATAACAGGAAAGCAGTCGCAAGCAATGGAACAGAGCGTTTTTACACAATTTGAAGTAAAGAAATGTGACCGGCATGGAAATTGATCTGCCGCCGACGTCAGGAGAGGCACTGTTCAAAGGCCGTATTAAGTCTTTACCGGCAGACTTCATCGTGCGTGAGGAACTGGGTTTCGAGTTTGACGAAGCGGGTGAGCATTTGTATTTGTATATACGCAAGTGCGGCCTCAATACAAATGATTTGCAAGAAGCTTTGCAGACAATATTTAGTTGTCAGTCTGTTGATGTTGGTGTGTCTGGGTTAAAAGATAAAAACGCGATAACCGATCAGTGGTTCAGTATCAAAACGCCAAAATCTGTCGAAGATGTTGCGATACAAACGATAACGGGCAACGAAGAAAATGAATTGCCCGTTGGTGAGTTTGCAGTTTTGGCCAGTCACCGGCATTCGCGAAAGCTTCGTCGTGGTGCGCATCAATACAATGCCTTTAGTATTACCGTGCGAGATATTGCTATACCTGACAAAGATGCACGCTCAATAGATTCCTATGCGTATGGCGACTCACTTGAAGCAATACTTAATGAACGATTGAAGCTTATTCAAGTAAACGGTTTTGCTAACTATTTTGGCCCACAACGCTTTGGTATAAACCATCAAAACTTACCCAAAGCAAGGCGCTATTTCGAAAACCCTAAACGAAAAATAACGCGCACCCAACGTAGTTTACTCATATCGTCTGCTCGCAGTCAGTTGTTTAACCGCGTATGTGCAGCGAGAGTCAAAGACGGTTCCTGGAACCAACCTATGTTGGGTGAGCCAATGTTGCTCGCAGGGTCTCACAGCTTCTTTACCAATATAGGTGAGGCTGATGTGGAACTGCGATGTGGTGCACACGATATTCATCCAACCGGTCCGTTGTGGGGTGATGGTGACAACTTAGCGACTGATACCTGTAAAGCGTATGAAGAGCAGGCTTTACTTACTTACGCAACATACAGACAAGGCTTACAAGCAGCGGGTTTAAAGCAGCAAAGACGGGCACTCAGAGCTAATGTCGATACACTTTCGTGGTCCTGGCCAAGTCTCGATACTGTGACGTTAAACTTTAAGCTGCTAAAAGGTGTGTACGCTACCTGTTTCCTGTCTGAATTTATGATTAACTTGTAGCTCGATGCGCTACGTATCGCGCTTAAGCAATTGGGGCTGTATTTTTTGAGTGAATTACTAAACAGCATTGATACTGTTTGGCTGTTGGTTATTTTACTGATTGCAATTGCATTGGCGTTCGTGTCATTCGCCGTGCATCGCCGCCCTGTCGAGCAAGTGAGCGCGTTATCCAACGTTGATTTAACGCCTGAAGAATCGCAAGAAATTCGGCAATCTTTTTTTACCGCCACATTCTCTGTTATGGGTCACATCGCAAAGGCTGATGGTCACGTGCAAGCATCGCAAATAGCGCTGGCTGAAAATGTGATAAAAGACATGAGTCTTAATGCCCGTCAAAGAGCCTCTGCCATTGAATTATTTAACCAAGGTAAACGAGCGAATTTCAAGTTAAAAAAGCAAATCAGGCGATTCCGGGAAGAGTGTGCGAACAACAGAAGTTTGTATGAGGATTTTTTAGAAATACAAATCAAAGCTGCACTAGCCGATGGCAAGATAGCTCGCGAAGAAGAAGTGATTTTGTTGCTCATCGCGAAGGTCTTGGATATCTCATCCAAGCAATATAAACAATTAGAGGTGTTGGCCAGGGTTAGTCTTGGGTTGGGCGACGATCACTCGCAACGCTTCAAACGGGCGGGTGCAAAGTATTCCCAGGCGAAATCTTCTGTGCCTAAATTCAATGCAACAACCAATATAAAGGATGCTTATGTGTTGCTTGGTGTTGATGTTGGGGCTGATGAGGCTAGCGTAAAAAAAGCCTATAGAAAATTAATGAATCAACATCACCCGGATAAGCTTGCATCGACCGGCTCGCCAGAGGAGGTGTTAAAAATAGCATCGGATAAAACGCAAGCAATACAAAAAGCCTACGAACAGATAAAGCGCGCTAGAGCGTGGTAACCCGTATACGTTTGCGTAGAATCAGTAAGGCTGCACTAAACATCAGTAGAAAAAGCATGTAATCATCGCGGCTTTTTTTACTAACAGTACAGCCAAAGCCTGTGAATTCTCCGACTGATACAGGCACCGACTGAGCCGCAGCAAGTGAAGGTGAATCCAGAAAAACACCCGGAGTATGTGCATCTACTGCTCGCACGGCCGATAGGGCGTCTAGAATCCCGGCACCACAAATAGAGCGCTTACAGGCAAACTCTTCATCATACATTTTATCATTTTGCCCTGGATAAAATCGCGTGCTATCGAGCAGCAAGGCTTCCAGCTCGAGGTTTGAAAGTTCGGGTTTTAGCGACAACATCAATGCAAGCACACCGGCGACATGAGGTGCGGCAACGCTTGTTCCCGTGGCGGAGCGATATCCAAACTCGGCAGAGGGCAGGTCCTTGCTGTTGTTGGTTGCAACCAGTATTTTGTTGGGTGATGGGGCAAGATCACCACCGGGGGCTGCAACATCTGCGTCTCGGCCAAAATTGCTGTAAGACGCTCTGAATCCAAATTTGTCGACAGCCATGACACCAATCACGTTCTGGCAATGAGAAGGTGAAGAGGGTTCTACGTCAGTGTTGCGACCATTGTTTCCAACGGCGGCAACCACGATGGCTCCAGCAGCAATGGCTTCGTTAATCGCGCTTTGATCGGCGCTTGTGCACAGGTCATCTACACCTAAGCTTAAGTTGATAATTCGAGCAGGTGTTGGGTTAGGTGGTAGTGATGGATCATCAACGCCGGCAGCCCAACGTATTGCATCTAACATGTCTGATCGATGGCCACCACACTTACCAATAGCACGCACGGGTAATATTTTTGCATGCCAGTCGATGCCAGCAATACCAACGCCATCGTTTGGGTTGGCTGCAATTATGGATGCCATCGCAGTGCCATGCCAACTGCTGTTGCTGACATAGCAGTCGATATCAAATTCATTAAACTGAGCAAGTGAATCTTCACTGACAGAATCACCTGGGTCAGATGCGTCGCTATCGCGACCGTCACCATCATGGCTGCGTAAGTATTCAAGCTCATCGGGTACATGCACACCTTCGTCAACTGACAACGACAAACGTGAAACGAAATCGTATCCGGGTAAAATGCGGCCAGCTAAATCAGGATGGTTATAGTCAATTCCTGTGTCGACAACGGCGATAACAATATCCGATGAACCGTGGGTGATGTTCCAGGTTTCAACCAGATCAAGACTTGCCCGATATTTATCCGGTGCGTGTAATTGCCATTGTTCATCAAAGCGTGGATCGTCGACCGATGTGACGCGTGTGAGTGCATCGTTCGATACGTCTTTAACGCTGGGTAGTTGCAGCAACTGTGCGTGAATCTGGGCTTTGGTCAGTGCCGGGTGATTGATCGACACAACCATACTCGCGCCAGACATTGCGCGGATGAATTTGATCGGTAATCCTATTTCTTGGCTGAGATTTGCCGCGGCAAGCTGCGGGTTTTGCGCAAGTGTTTTGTCGCTCATTCCTATGATCAAGCGACTCGATTGACCTTGGGCGTTAACGGGCGCTGCAAACGCACTAAAAACCACTGCGATTAACAGTAGTAGACGCTGAAAAGTCGAACGGATTGTTGCTGCTTGCACGGGGTGAAACGTTGCTTGTTCCGGATAGTGCTAACCCGATTGCAAGAAGCGTGTCATTTACCCGTTAAGAGGCTGATTTACCGCGGTTTTCCTAGTTACATTGACCCTTTTTGCGGCTTAAACCTCGTTGAGACGAGGCATTAGCATCACAAGGTTACACGGGCGCACACGGTTATCTAGCTGTGCCGAGATCAGCTTCTCCCAGGCCAGTCGGCAGGCGCCAGAGGAGCCCGGCAGCACAAAGATATAGGTTGAGTTGGCCACGCCTGCAAGAGCTCTGGATTGCAGGGAGGAGGTCTTGATTTCTTCATAAGAGAGGTTTCGGAACAACTCACCAAAACCATCAATCTCTTTGGCCAGCAAAACCGATACTGCCTCAGGCGTGCCATCCCGACCGGTGATGCCTGTGCCACCGGTTGTGAGCACAGCGTCGACTTCGGGGTCGGCAATCCAGCGAGAGATGACAGCGCGGATGGCATAAATATCGTCTTTAACGATGCTCTTTTCAATGTTGGTGTGACCAGCGTCCTGCAGCGCAGTGACCAGCAACTTGCCAGATACATCCTCGGCTTCTCCGCGGGTATCGGAGACCGTTAACACTGCGATGTTCAGAGATTTAAATTCGGCATCGGCCATGAGCTTGTTTCCCAGTACGTTTCGTCAATAGTGGCATTAGTGTACGGAACAACAGTGCAGTGAGCCAGTTTGATAGAATGCCGCATGGGTGAGCGCTTACAGAAAATAATGGCCAATACCGGTTTTGGCTCTCGGCGAGAGCTCGAGGGCTGGATATCGGATGGTCTTATACGCATTAATGGCCGAGAGGCTAAACTGGGTGATCGTGCCTCGTTAAACGACGATCTTGTTATCAAGGGACGTTTTTACCGGGTAGTGGCTGACGATCAGCGCGATGCGCGGCAAGTGTTGATGTATCACAAGCCCCTTGGCGAACTCACTACTCGCGACGACCCAGAAGGCCGGCGCACGGTATTCGACAACTTGCCTCGGCTACCGCAGGGGCGTTGGATATCCATCGGACGTTTAGATATAAACACCTTGGGCTTGTTGCTGTTAACCAATGATGGTCAGCTTGCCAACGCCCTTATGCACCCGTCTTCAGAAATCGAACGTGAGTATGCGGTGCGGGTTAACGGTCGCGTGTCACCTGAGCATTTGGAAACACTGCGCACGGGTGTTGAGCTCGAAGATGGTCCGGCGAAGTTTGATCGAATTAAGTCTGAAGAGACCGGCGATGGCAGTAATCAGTGGTTTCGGGTGACGGTCAAGCAGGGTAGGAATCGTGTGGTACGCCGATTATGGGAGTCGCAAGACTTACAGGTAAGCCGACTCATCAGAACTCGATATGGTTCAGTGAATATGCCCAAGTGGTTAAGCCGTGGCAAGATGGAATTGTTATCAGGTGCCGATGTAGTAACCTTGGCAAAGCTTGGCGGTTTAGATTCCAGACCAACCGATCATCTAAGAATAGTGCCTGTTCACCCTCGACATAAACGTCGCGCTAAGCGTCGTCGATAACTGGCGCTGCTGTAAATATTATTTCCGCCGCGGTTAGAATCAGCATTGTCTACCCATACTTTTTTGAATGAAGCTTTAAGTTGTAATAGAACATGACTAACGAAACTCTCTATCGCGTACGATTTTTTTCAGAAGATAAAATCTATGAAGTTTACGCGCGCGATGTTCTGCAAGGCGAACTCTATGGGTTTGTGATTTTGTCCGAACTGGTGTTCGATACCAACACCACTGTGGTTGTTGACCCTTCTGAAGAAAAGCTGAAGTCAGAATTTAGCGGTGTGCGACAAACCATTGTGCCCATGCACTCGATTATCCGCATTGATGAAGTCGAGAAACAAGGCACGGCAAAAATCACTGAGATCAGTGGCAATGTTGCGCAATTTCCATCGCCCGTGTATACGCCGGGGCGTTCGGATACCTGATCGTGTGGCATAGGGGGCTGACTACGTAATGTGCCCAAGCGTAATGTGTCTAAATAAGCGGCGCGTCGCTCATATTTGTACTCAATCCTGAGATTGAACAAGACCGAGCTCGACAATGGGCTCTCTCCGATCGGCTTTTTTTGGTAATGGTGCTTGCCATCTTGCTTTTGATCAGCGCGGATAGGTCGGCGCGGTAAAAAGTGAACACGTGGAGACAAAAGCGTCTGGAATTGCAGGAAAGTGCGTCCACAGTATCTGTTTGAGCGCATAAAAGTGAACACGTGGACACTGTTGGGCAAGGTGAAGCAATACTATGAGTCGCGAGTTTCAATCGCCATTGAACAGTGAACACGTGGAGACAGTTTTTATCAATAATCCTCCGTGAAGCCTCTAAGCTGTCTACCAGACCTAATTTTGTTACCACCTAAATCTACCTAAGAGCGCGCCAATCTTCATGGCAAAAAGGTATAATTGTGGAGTAACAGCAGGAGCGGCGGCCGAGTGGTAGAAGGCGCCAGCCGAGTCAATCCCTTTGTTAAACTCGCGCGCAATGGTGAGCGGGGCAGTTGTTAGGTAAGAATTAGGAGAGGTGGCCGAGTGGTCGAAGGCGCCAGCACATTGCATGCCGCCTGGAAAGTTGGTATTCGGGGTAACTCGTATCGAGGGTTCGACAAAGAGCGAAGCTGTTTGGGCAACGTTGCTTTAGCGACGTTGGGGCGAAGCCCCGAGGCGCCAGCCGAGTCAATCCCTCTGTTGAACTCGCGCGCAATGGTGAGCGGGGCAGTTGTTAGGTAAGAATTAGGAGAGGTGGCCGAGTGGTCGAAGGCGCCAGCCTGGAAAGTTGGTATACGGGGTAACTCGTATCGAGGGTTCGAATCCCTCTCTCTCCGCCATTCTTGTAAGACCCCAGACCCCAGACCCCAAAAACATCAGTCAATTTTCTGACAAGCCATCACCAAACCCAACATTTCCAAGCACTAAACAATAAGCAGATCCATCATCCCCACCCAATCCACCCCATTTCCCTCTCTAAAAAACCCAACACAACCAACAAAATCACCACCCGACGCTAAATTGATTCACTGAACCACTCAAATAGCCAGCTGATGGCATAGCAGGTGCTGTTGAGGGGCTACAGAACTCTATAAATGGCGCCGCCAGCATGAACGGGCGAACCATCAAGAGCGAACAGATCAACCGAAATTGACTGATATGAAACGTGTACGCGCGATGCAAACAAACGCATCGAAGGGAAATAAGCTTATGTTTACCACCACAAAACGCCGTTGTAGGGCGTTTGCCATGGCTATGACAGGCCTCAGTATGCTTGCGCTAGCGTTGCCAATGTCTACAGCGTTCGCGCAGTCAAATATATACAACGACAATGGCGAGCTTTACGTCGATGAAGACGTAGTTATACGTAAGTTGTATGGCGGTATTGGTTTAGGCATCAGTGCTCTTGAACCAGACACATCTGACGTTCCCGGCGTCGACAACAAAGCAGGATCAAACTTCGGTGGCCAAGTCATGTTGGGCATGGACATCAATAAATGGCTTTCCATAGAAGGTCATTTGGCATCGCTTGGTGAGGCACAACTAGAACCCACCGGTGGAATCGGATATTCCACCATTGGCGCGAGCGCATTAGCGTACGCTGGTAGAAGCAGGCATCTTTATAATCGTCGCGGTTTTACAGGCTTTGCCCGTTTAGGCTTTGGTTTGTTAAACAACTCTCCAACCGACAACGTAGAATTTGAACAACTCAATTCAACACATTTATTGTTGGGCGCAGGCCTCGAATACGCATTGCGCGACGGCATAGGTTTTCGTGCAGAAGCGATCGCATTTGATACCGACGCGCAATACATGCAGTTAAGCGTTATGTACCGGATTGGTCGCCGAACGGATCAGGGTCGACGCAAAATCGTTGAAGCACCCGCGCCAGCACCATTACCCAAACCAGCTCCGGCACCGGTAGCTGCACCAAAACCTGCACCGGTTGTTGCGCCACCAGTACCAGCTGTTGTTGTTGCTAAAGTGGATTCGGATACTGACGGTGTTAACGACGCCCAAGATCGTTGCCCCAACACACAACCGGGAGTAGCTGTTGATAATGTGGGCTGTGATCTGTTCACAGGCGTTATCGAAGGGGTTAACTTTAACAGTGGTTCTGCTGATCTAACGCCAAGCGCTCAAGGTATATTAAGTGGTGTTGTATCCACTTTGAATCGCTTCCCGACAGTTAAGTTATCTATCATGGCGCATACTGATAGCCAAGGCGATTCTAACGCGAACAAGCAATTGTCACGTGACCGTGCAAGATCAGTTGCTGTGTACCTTGTACGTAATGGCGTTAGTGCGAAACGACTTAAAGCCTACGGTTATGGCGAAGAGCGTCCCATAGACACCAATGAAACTGCTGCCGGTCGATCAAAGAATCGTCGAGTTGAATTTAGAGCGGCACGTTAGAACAACACGCTACGCAGATAATAAAAAGAACCGGCGACTTTGCCGGTTTTTTTTCGCCTGTTAATTAGCGGCATTTTTTTGTAAAAAACGATCAAGTTGATTGGCAAACTCTCGTCGATCGTTTTGACTCATACTCGCTTGCCCACCAGTGTTTACACCGCTCGATCGTAACGTATCCATAAAGTCACGCATGTTGAGTCGTTGGCGAATATTTTCAGCATTATAAAATTCGCCGCGTGGATTTAGTGCGTGCGCACCTTTATCGATAATTTCTGCGGCCAGTGGAATGTCGCCAGTAATCACTAAGTCCCCAGCATTGGAGCGTTTAACGATTTCATTATCAGCAACATCAAATCCTGCTGGCACTTGCAACAAGCTGATCCATTTTATGCGTGGGATTGGCATAGGGTGGTTTGCGACCAAGGTCATGGTCACTTTGGTGCGCGTGGACGCTTTAAACAAAATCTCTTTAATGACGCCGGGGCAACTATCTGCATCAACCCAAATCTGCATTGTGTGTGTCAATTAGTGCTCCAAACGGAAAAACAATTATTATCCCAACGCGGTATTTTACGTCTAATTGGGGTGTATTTCCTGATTCTCGTGCGATACTGTTACCTACAGGAAACAGCGGAAAAGTCCTCGACTATGAAATATAAATTACACTGTTTTGCGCAATCGGGTAATGCTTACAAGGTAGCGCTTATGCTCAACCTGTGTGGCGCCGACTGGGAGCCAGTATTTGTTGATTTTTTCAACGGTGGGCATTTAAGCGAAGAGTTTGCTGAGCTCAACGACATGAACGAAGTACCTGTGCTTGAAGCAGGGGATCTCGTGCTGAGCCAAACCGGTGTTATTCTCGATTACCTTGCCGATGCGTTTGAACAGTTCGATGCGGCAAGTGTTCCTGAGCACAGGGAAATAATGCGCTGGATTATGTTTGATAACCACAAGCTCACGGGGCAAATCTCTGTGCTGCGTTTTTTGCGGCACTTTAAACAAACCGGTGAAACCGAGGTTACTGGCTTTTTGCATTTTAGAACCACCAAAGCACTTGCTGTGCTCGACAAACGTCTTAGTAATGCACCATTTGTGTTAGGTGAAAAAGTATCGATCGCTGATATTTCAATGTGCGGTTATTTGTATTTCGCCGATGAAGCAGAAATTGATATGAGCGAATTTCCCAACGTCGTTCAATGGCTTGATCGCATTTCCGCTCTGCCAGGGTGGGTGCATCCTTACGAGCTTATGCCAGGTCACCCATTGCCTGACAAGGAAGACGACCCGGCATAATTGCTAACAGTATTTTGCCCACCATGTCCTATTCTTAAAGCTATTCGAAGGCTGTAAGCGGCAATTCGGGGCGAAATTGATCACATAAGGCTGTGATCATCTGATTTTGGTACTACCCGCCGCCGCTAGCAGTCTGATGGTTAGATTAGCTTTAGGGTACTCCATGTTCCAGCAAAGGCCCAGTTCGGGGGTAAAACGCGCAGCTGACGGGCTCGCCTACACACGGTTGTGTGCATTACTGTCGATTGCCAGTCTGGTGCGTCCTGCATCTGCTGATACCCTCGGTAGTTTCGCCTCTGATCGGCACTTTGTTATTGGTGGTGTACCCACCGAACAAAACGCCTACCCATGGGTCGTAGCGCTGACCAATGACATCGACGCCAATCTTTTTCAACGCCAGTTTTGTGGTGGTAGCGTGATCGCAGATCGCTGGGTACTGACTGCGGCTCATTGTTTGTTTGATCGTAGTGGCAAACCGATTGAACTAAGCACATTTAAAGTTGCCGTAAATGCAAGTGATTTGAGTAATCCGGATGCGACTGAAATCGTGGTTACCAATATGTACATCCACCCAAACTATGATCCGCTTCGAGAAAATCCGATGTTTGACATCGCCTTGCTCGAATTGGCAAACGACAGTGGAGTCGAACCGATTCGTGTGTCCGCTAAAAGTAGCGATAAGCTCGTCGGCCTGGATGCAAAAGTCATTGGCTGGGGCGCAGTAGACAATGCTGATCCGACGTCGCTTAAGTTTCCGGTTGAGCTACACGAAGCATTAGTACCCATCGTTGCGATGGACGTTTGCAATGCGCCTGAATCCTATCAAGGCACTATTTACCCAAACCAATTGTGTGCAGGTTATGCCGAGGGTGGTATTGATAGTTGTACTGGCGATAGCGGTGGTCCGCTGTTCGTTAACATTGATGGTGTTGTACAACAAGTCGGTGTCGTGAGTTACGGCTATGGCTGTGCGTTGCCAAACTACTATGGCATTTATTCAGACGTGCCATATTACATTGGTTGGATAAACCAGTATGTGCAAGTGGCAGAGCCCGAATTCGAACCTGAACCGATTGACCTTAAGAGCGTGGCAAGTATTCCGGTCGCCGCTGCAACGCCATCTGATCTTGCCAGCAGCTCATGGATGGGTGTATTGGTGTTATTGGCAGGTGTGATGCTAAGGCGACGTATCGGATGAAAAACCTAAAGCGCAAAAAAGTAATTAGCCGCACCCTTTATTGTGTTGCTCCAATCGCAATTGTCTCGGCATTATTGGTTAGCGCATGCGCGACAGCACCATCAAGTTCACTAGAGCAAACCAATGGCAAAATAACGCTTGCTAACAGCTCTATCGGTGAGCACTATGACGCGGTTATTAACCGAGCCGTCGAGAGTTATGAAGTAGATCCTCAATGCGAAACGCGCAAAATATCCTTAGTACGGCAACGCAAAGCCTTCATCTATGATATTTGTGGTTTTAACCCCGAAGGCCAAAGCTTTGCCAACGCACCCATGGCTGAAGTAGTTTATCAGTTTATTGAGCGTAAGCTAGTCAGAATTGACGTTATTGCGAGAGGTAATGAGCAGTTGCTCGAACGTGTTACTTCCGATGTTCAATCGGTGTTTAGTGATACTGAAGCCGACACAGTTGCCGACAAGCAGAATAGTTTTGAATGGATTACTAGCACCCATATAGCTGGTGTACGCGCTGGTGGTGGCGCCAACGCGGGAAACATCCACGTGCGACTGCTGGACAAGACGCTCATGAACGATGCGCCTTGGTTAACACAAGAATAAGCGTTAAGGTTTTGATAAAAATTCAGATTGAATTTGATCAAAGCTAATGTGCCGAATGTCGCGCCCTTTAACCAAGTACACAACGTATTCGCAAATATTCACTGAGTGATCACCTATGCGCTCCAATGCGCGTGCACACCAAGTAATTTTCAATAGCATTGATACGTTTCTAGGGTCTTCCATCAAGTGCGTGGCAAGCAGACGCGATAGTGATTCGTATTCAGTATTGATATCGTTATCACGAGCAGCGGTTTTAATTGCGGCATCCACATCCAGCCGAGCAAACGCATCTAACGCATCGCGTAACATCGATTTAACCAATTCACCCAAGTGACGCAATTCCTTTCGGTAGTTAACGACTTGGCCTGTTTCAGTAAGCTCGGCTGAAAAGCGACCCATTTTTTCTGCTTCATCGCCGATGCGTTCTAAATCGGTAATGACTTTGATAACAGTCACAATCAAACGTAAATCGGAAGCTGCCGGTTGGCGACGCGCGAGTATTTGAATACACTCTTCGTCAATTTCCACTTCGAGCTTATTCACTTCAAAGTCGGCTGTTGACACTTCGTTACCAAGGTCAGCGTCCAGTTCAAGCAGTGCAGTTAATCCCTTGCTCACTTGTTGTTCAACCAGACCGCCCATGGCGAGCACTTTGTTTCTGATGTCTTCGAGCTCGTTATTAAACTGCTGCGAGATATGCTGATCGAGGTGTAGTTTGTCCATTTCAGTATCGCTTCATTGTGCGTAAATTAGTGACTTGCATAAAGTTAGCCGAATCTACCAGTGATGTAGTTTTCGGTTAATTCATGTGACGGATTAGTGAATATATGATTGGTAGAGCCGACTTCAACCAGTTTGCCAAGATGAAAGTAAGCTGTACGTTGTGACACACGTGCTGCTTGCTGCATAGAGTGAGTCACTATGGCAATGGCGTAGTTTTGTCGCAGCTCATCAATCAGTTCTTCGATTTTCGCCGTTGCGATAGGGTCAAGCGCAGAGCAGGGCTCATCCATCAAAATAACTTCAGGGCTTACCGCGATGGTTCTGGCTATACACAACCTTTGCTGTTGACCGCCTGAAAGACTGGTACCCGGCGCATCGAGCCTATCTTTCACTTCATCGTACAGGCCGGCTTTTTGTAGCGAACCGACAACGATTTCATCGAGCTCAGCACGGTTACTGGCCAATCCATGAATGCGAGGCCCGTAAGCAACATTATCGTAAATGCTTTTCGCAAATGGATTAGGTTTTTGAAAAACCATGCCCACACGTGCACGCAGTAAAACCGTGTCCAGGTTTGGCCCGTAAAGGTCTTCACCGTCTAAAGACATCTCTCCCGTGACTTTGCACGTGGGGATAGTGTCATTCATTCGGTTCAGGCATCGAAGAAATGTCGACTTACCGCACCCTGACGGGCCGATCATGGCAATCACTTCGTTGTTAGCGATATCCAGGCTGACATCAAAAATGGCTTGCTTTTCGCCATAGAAAACATCGACGTTACTGAGTCGCATTTTCGGATTGTCGACGGTGACATCGCCAACCGTGCCTTTGATATTGTCAAATACATCTTGATGAGAATCGTTCACGGTATTTTATTCTTCGTCTTGTTTAATAAAAGCGTACGGGTGTTGTGATAGCAACTTGATCAAGCCAACTCACCAGCGACGTTCAAATTTCTTTCGCAGTAGCACAGCCACGGCATTCATTAATATCAGAAAAGCCAGTAGTACCATAATTGCAGCTGAGGTTTTCTCGACAAAACCACGTTCCGGGCTATCCGCCCATAGAAATACTTGCACGGGTAACACCGTTGCAGCATCGGTGAAGCCGCCAGGAATATCAACAATAAACGCAACCATGCCGATCATAAGTAGCGGTGCAGTTTCACCCAAGGCTTGCGCCAAGCCAATGATGGTGCCGGTAAGAATGCCCGGCATGGCCAGTGGCAACACATGATGCCAAACGACTTGTTGGTCTGATGCGCCTAAGCCACGACCAGCTTCGCGAATCGATGGTGGCACCGCTTTAAGCGCTGCGCGCGAAGCAATGATGATGGTCGGTAGTGTCATTAAACTTAATACGATTCCGCCAACAATGGGTGCTGAGCGCGGCAGATGAAAGTAGTTGATAAACACAGCCAAGCCCAACAAACCAAAAACGATCGATGGCACAGCTGCGAGGTTGTTGATATTCACCTCAACAAGGTCAGTCCAACGATTTTGCGGGGCAAATTCTTCCAGATAAATTGCAGCGGCGACTGCAATTGGGAAAGAGAGCAGGAAGGTAACTAGCAAGGTTAGGGCGGAACCGACCAAGGCCGCTCTGATACCTGCTTGTTCCGGTTCGCGCGAATCGCCTGCGGTAAAGAAGGTTTTATTAAAACCTGTTTTTGTATCACCTGCCTCTTTTAGAATCTTGGCAAAGCCCAGTTGCTGTTCATTCATACGCGTGACAATGTTCTCAGGCTTGGAAAGGTCTGCGCCTGATTTTATAACGGCGGCAAGTTCATCGTCGGCCGGTAACCAGACATCGATAGTTTTACCCACCAAGGACGGGTCGGCTTTGATCATGTCGTGTAGTTGATACTCACCACCGGTACTGATTAACGAGTACAGTGCTTTTTTCTCTTTGCGTTTTTTAACGTCGGGGAATTTTTCGCGCATGGATTTCTTGATCACACTGGCAAAATTTGCCGCGCGCAATTCAGCACTGCTTGGGTTCGGACCAATGTCTAGAGTGTCGGCATCAAGCGTAACGTTCAGTTTGACAAAGGTGTGTGTGAACGCCGGCCAGCCTTTGATAAAAATACTCACCAATAAGACCGCCAGAAAGCTAAGACTTGCAGCAATGGCCACGATGCCATAGATGCGAAAACGCTTTTCGGCCGCGTAGCGACGTGCAAGCGTGGCCCTCACTAATGCGGTCGTGTCTTTTTTAGGTGCAGATGCTGGCTTATCTGCTTGCGGTTTTTGAGTTGTTTGCTCAGTCATATCGATGGGTCTTGTCGATTTTATTTAGTCGTATTGCTCGCGGTACTTGCGTACCACATGCAACGCGATAACGTTGAGAATAAGAGTGGTAATAAACAGCATTAAACCCAACGCAAACGCGGCTAAGGTTTTTGCGCTATCGAACTCTTGGTCACCAGTGAGTAGGGTGACTATTTGCACGGTCACAGTGGTTACCGCCTCTAATGGATTTATAGTGAGATTTGCAGCCAGTCCAGCTGCCATCACTACAATCATCGTTTCACCTATGGCACGCGACGCGGCCAGTAGAACACCACCGACAATGCCTGGCAGTGCGGCCGGGAAAACCACTTTACGAACCGTTTCCGATTTGGTTGCGCCCAAGCCTGAGGAGCCATCACGCATAGCCTGGGGCACGGCCGTAATCACATCATCGGAAAGCGATGACACGAACGGGATAATCATAATGCCCATCACCATTCCGGCGGCAAGTGCACTTTCTGACGACACACTTAAACCGATTGACTCACCGAGTTTTCGAATCAAAGGCGCAACGGTTAGCGCTGCAAAAAATCCGTACACAACCGTTGGAATACCTGCCAGGATTTCAAGCAGCGGTTTAACGATAGCGCGCGTACGTGGTGATGCGTATTCGGCTAAATAAATTGCTGACATCAATCCAAACGGTACTGCTACTAGCATAGCAATCAGCGAAATTAATAGCGTGCCTAAAAAGAGAGGGATAGCGCCGAATGAACCCGATGATCCGGCTTGATCAGCACGTATGGCCGTCTGCGGGCTCCACTTGGTACCGGTGACAAATTCAACAATACTCACTTGCTGGAAAAATCGAGCCGATTCAAACAACACCGAAAACAGAATGCCCACCGTGGTTAATATGGCGATGGATGCAGACGCGACCAAAAAGAAACGAACAATGCCTTCCACGATAGGCCGAGCTTGCGTGTCGGTTTTAATTTTTCGATAGGCCAGGGCAGCACCGATCACGGCAACGGCCAAGCTAAAAATCATTAAAGCGATTGCGCTGTAACTGCGTACTGAATTTAAACGATTCGCAGCACCCACTTTAGCCGCATCGCTCTCTTCGCTGATTTTTCCCGATGCGGCCAGATTGTTTATTTCGTTTTTATAGAGCTCAACGGCCTTATCACCTTTATCGTGAATGGCTTGTGGAATGGAGGAGTCGAGCAGGCTGCTAACAATCGGGCCTTCAAATATTTTCCAGCCGATGATGATGGCTAAAGCAGGCAGAGCGCACCACAAACCTACCATCAAGCCGTAATGCCCGGGTAGAGAATGTAGCGCGCGTGTACCGCCATGGGCTCTTGCTACTGCATACGCTTTTTGTCGGCCAAATATAAACGATACAAACGCCAGACAAAGCGCCAGCAGAAGCAAAGAGGTAGTAGACATAAAACTTACTCGATTGATTCTAGGGCTTGCAGGTTAAGTACGGCATCACCAACTTCATCACGTAGCTCTTCGTCCAGTGGAATCATGCCCTTATCAGCAAGATATCCATCTTCCCCCCAAGTGCCTTCGCGAACAAATTCGGCCAAGTATTCCTTGATGCCAGGTACCGTACCAACGTGCTGTGCTTTTACGTAAAAATACAGTGGTCGAGAGATAACATAATCACCATCGGCAATGCTATCAAAGTCTGCTTCAAAGCCATCGATGATCGAGCTTTGAACTATGTCTGAATTTTGTTCTAAAAAGCTGAAACCAAATATGCCCAGCGCATCGGGGTTGGCTTCAAGTTTTTGTACGATCAGGTTGTCATTCTCACCCGCTTCTACATACGCACCGTCTTCACGCATCGTGTGGCAAACGCGTTTGAAGTTATCTTTATCCGACTTTTCCATGGCACTAATAAAATCAAATGTTGAACACCCGCCTTCCATTGCTAATTCAACAAACGCATCGCGTGTACCAGAGGTTGGAGGAGGACCCATTACTTCAATACGTTTTGCTGGCAAATCCGAATTAATATCGGCCCATGTTTTATACGGGTTTTCCACCAGCGAGTCGCTGCCATCGGGGTTGGGTACTTCAGCAGCTAAAGCCAGATATAAATCCTGCAAAGTCATTTCGAACTGTTTAGCGTCAACTGAGTTTGCAACCGCAATGCCGTCGTAACCAATTAACACTTCAATGATATCGGTTACACCGTTGGCTTGGCACATTTCGAATTCACTGGCTTTGATGCGACGTGAGGAATTGGTGATGTCTGGCGTGTCTACACCAATACCGCCACAAAATAATTTCAAACCACCGCCCGAACCAGTTGCTTCGATCTTTGGTGTTTTAAAATCTGTAACCTTACCGAATCGTTCAGCCACAACCGTTGCGAAGGGATAAACAGTCGATGAACCAACAATGCTGATGTTATCTCTGGCAATAGCCTGAGTGCTAACGCCAAGAGTAATTAATGCAGTGCTAAATGCCATGGATAGCTTGCTCATAGTGTCGTCTCAATTACCTTCAATAGAAATCTGATTGGATAGGCAGTATTTTAAGAGCGATTTATGACACGAATATGACAAGCCTGTGATTTACTCACATATTTAATGAGTTTACGATTTTTTACAGTACTGTTGCGGGGCTATAGATTCATCACTTTTGCCATGCTGGCAATGCGCGACGCCGGAAACTCGATACTAAATTCAGAACCGGTACCGGGTGTGGAGTCGATCAATAGTTGACCACCGTGGCGCTGTGCAACATGTTTAACAATCGCCAAGCCTAAGCCGGTGCCGCCACTGTCTCGTGATCGACCTTTGTCGACTCGGTAAAAGCGCTCGCTTAAGCGATGCAAATGCTGCGGCTCTATGCCAGGCCCGTTATCGTGCACACTCAGTTCCGGTTGAGCGTGTTCATTCAATTGCCAGGAAACCGAAATCTTTGAACCCTGAGTCGTGTACTTGACGGCGTTGGAAATCAAGTTGCTGCAGGCGCTGTAGATTTCACTTTCCGAACCTAGTAGCAGTAGGCCATCGTCCGCGTTCACTTCAATCTGATGATGTTGAGCAATCGATTTTTTCAGGGTATCGCCGATACTGTGCAGTAATGAGGAAACCATAATAGGTTCGCCCTCTGATTCGCCCAAGGGGTTACCTTCGAGTTTTGAAAGCTCTAACAAGTGCTCAACGATGTGGTGCATGCGATCACTTTGCGCTTCCACATTCACTAAGGCATCGCGCGTTGGTGCATCAATACTCTTATTTTCCAGCACCATTTCCAGATAACCGCGAATAACGGTTAACGGTGTGCGTAACTCATGCGATACGTCGGCCACAAACGCTTTACGCATCTCGCGCACTTTTACCCGTTGGGTTATGTCGCGTGCAATCAGCACCGTCATGCCTTTGCCCGCTTTTACTTTGATCATCGACAGTGTTTTTTCCGGCGTGACCGGTGAGGCGATTTCAACTTCGATCCCGGCATCCGCTTGCCCAAGGTACTGCAACATTTCAGGCGCTCGCAGTAAGTTATCGATGCGTTGACCTTGGTCCCGTTCTTCGTGAATATTCAAAAGCGAACGCGCGGCGGTATTGCTCCATTGAATGATGCGTTGGCCATCGAATACCACCGTGGCATCGGGCAGTTCGGCGGCTAATGAGTTGAATCGCGCAAGCGTTGAGCGGTACCGGTTTTTTTGTTTTCGACTATAGGCTTTTTCACGATGGATTAGACCGACCACTTGGTCCATCAAGCCAGTCGTGGGCGGTGCCTTGGAAGAGGCGGCGCCAGATTCTAACCACTGCACGATGTTGGCCATGCGCACCAGCAGCCAAACCGCGTAGGCACTGCAAAAAACCAGCATAAACGCGATCGGCGCACCGACGGCCAGACCAATCAAGAAACCGGCCAGTAATACGCCGCCTAGCCAACCCAGTTCTGTACGTAAAAGGGGGTTCATAAGACGCAGAATGTGGAGGTGAAATCCATAGGTGGATGATACCGTTTTGGGCCGTCAGTTGGCGAAAATGCGCATGACATTTAACACCCAACTGCGCTCAATTACGCACTTTAGTTCAATCCATTGACGCGCAGGCAGTATCCGGCCCCACGCACAGTTTCGAGCATTTTGTCGGCCCCGGCAGGTTTTAGGATTTTACGCAATCGCAGAATATGCACATCGACGGTGCGTTCTTCGATTTCGGTGTCCGTACCCCACACTTTATCGAGCAACTGGGACCGGCTAAACACATGTTCCGGGTGTTCCATGAAAAACTGCAACAACTTAAATTCAGTGTGGCCCAACTCAAGTGGTGTGTTATTGGCCAGCGCACGATGGGCAGCGGCGTCCAATTGCAGTACCCCGACAGTAATTTGTGAAGGGCTTGTGAGCTGCGCCTGACTGCGCCGCAGCAGGGCATTGATGCGTGAATGCAGTTCTTTGGGTGAAAAGGGTTTGGTGACGTAATCATCTGCACCCGCATCCAGACCGGCTGAAATATCATCCTCGTCCGTCCGTGCAGTTAGCATTATCACGGGCAGGGCACGGGTGGCGTCGTTTGCTCGCATAAAGCGCACAAATTCTAGCCCCGTACCGCCAGGCAGCATCCAGTCAACCAGGGCAAGGTCGATGGACTCGGTGGTCAGTAATTTCTTTGCGGCAGGTACGCTCGGGACGGCGAACACACGATGACCTTCTCGCTCTAACGAAAAGCTGAGCATGTCGCGAATGGCTTCTTCATCTTCAACCGCTAGAATATTTACCGCTCGGAACATAGTAGATTTTTTGTGTGCCATAAATATTTCATTCGCTCGAGGGTGTAAGGAACACTTGGCGAGCCTATTATGAGATTATGACAGCACAGTGACATCACAGGAAGAAGTTGGCGTAATCTTGATCAATGCCATGTTCGTCCTCACTGTAGTAATAACGTGATAATACAAGCGCAATGGTGTTCCGTATCGGCACTCTCGCGACGAGAAACTGTGAACCCAGTCAGGCCCGGAAGGGAGCAGCTGCAGCAGTGGATTCGGGCGCCGGGATGCGGCTGGTGCGGAATGCCGCCTCTAAACCATTCGAGCAAACTTTTAGGCAATGAGTAGTTACCAGGTTCTGGCGCGCAAATGGCGCCCACAGCAATTTGGCGACATGATCGGCCAAGAGCACGTGCTTCGTGCATTGGTGAACGCGCTCGACAATCAGCGTATACATCACGCCTACCTATTTACCGGTATGCGTGGCGTGGGCAAAACCACCATAGCCCGCATATTTGCTAAGTGTCTGAACTGCGAAACCAAAGGTGTTAGTTCAGATCCGTGTGGTACTTGCACCGCTTGTCAGGATATCGATGCTGGACGGTTTTTCGATTTAATCGAAGTGGATGCCGCCTCACGCACCAAAGTCGACGAAACGCGCGAACTGCTGGAGAACGTTCCATACGCGCCTGCCAGTGGTCGCTATAAGGTCTACCTCATCGATGAGGTGCACATGTTTTCAACCCACAGTTTTAATGCGTTACTAAAAACACTGGAAGAACCGCCAGAGCATGTGAAGTTTTTGTTGGCGACAACCGATCCACAAAAAGTACCGGTTACGGTGTTGTCGCGTTGTTTGCAATTTAATTTAAAGCGCATGGCGTCAACTCGCTTAGCCGACTACTTATCTCACATCCTCGATAGCGAAAGCATGGCGCACGATAAACCTGCACTAGAATTGATTGCGCGTGCGGCCGATGGCAGTGTTCGCGATGGTTTAAGTCTAGTGGAACAAGCAGCGGCATTTGGTGGTGGTGAAGTTCGTTCAACCGATGTTGAATCAATGTTGGGTCGTGTATCTACCGACCGTTTAATTGAACTACTCGCAGCCATCGCCGAAGCTGATGCGCAAAGCCTGTTTGAACGCGTGAATGCTTTAGCAGAATACTCGCCTGACTATGTGCAAGTGACTGGCGAAATGTTATCGCTGTTGCATCGCGTGGCGATGATTCAAAGCGTGCCAGCCTCTGTTGACGATGCCTTATCTGGCAACGATAAATTAAAAGAACTTGCAGCCAACATGAGCGCAGAAGAAGTTCAGTTGTATTATCAGATTGGTCAACATGCTCGACGTGATATGCCTTATTCAAGCGATCAGCGTGAGGCTTTTGATATGGCGCTATTGCGTATGATTGCATTCGCACCACAAACCCCAAGCATTGGTTTGCCATCGGCGGGTGGTTCCAATGCCATGCAAAAGCCAAGCAGCAGTGAAAAACCGCCTGCAACATCGGCAAGTGTAGCCACGGCCACAGCACCGTCTGTTAACGAGAAAAAAGTCGCACCAGCTCCAGAACCAGCGTTAAAAAAAACTGAATCGCCCGCAACCGATGCACCGGTAAAAAAAAATAGTACAGGACGTGAACTAGCGGCTGCAGCACTGGCTGCCGCCAACGCACCAGACCCCGTCACGCCGGTTGGGCAGGCGGCTCCTGCACCTGCGAATGAAGCACCTAACACAGCGCAGCAAACCGGAGCACCCCAAAACACAGCTTCGCATCAGCCAATGCCAGCACCGGTCGTAGAAGCACAAGCCAAAGCTGACGCCCAAGATGATGCACCAGCACAATCATCAAGTGACACGCGCACGGAAGCGCCGTCTCGTAAAATTGAAACAGTGCCCTTAGATTCAATCAGTGTGAGTAATTGGGCCGAGGCGGTTGATAAATTCGGCTTATCGGGTATGCCCCGACAGCTCGCGATGCAAAGCGTGTTCAATACACGTGAAGGCGCTAAATTGCATTTGCACATTGAAGCCGATCAAGCGCATTTAAATACGGCGCAGTTTCGGGCTCGTATGCAAACGGCCATAAGCGAATACACGCGATCGGATGTGACGCTAGAGATTACTGAAGTAACGCAAGAACTCAACACGCCTGCCCGCATTGAACAAGAGAAAAAAGACCAAGCCTTGCAGGCGGCTAAAGCTTCGATAGAAGAAGATCCTTTAGTTAAACAGCTACTATCCAGTGTTGACGGCGTGGTTGATGCAAACAGTGTGCAACCAGTGAGCGAGTCGCCCAGCGATTCGGAAACTATTGAATAACGAATTTAAACGGAGTAAAGCATGAAAGGTGGTATTGGCGATCTAATGAAGCAGGCGCAGCAAATGCAAGCCGACATGCAAAAGGCGCAAGAAGAACTTGCGAATATGCAAATCGAAGGGCAGAGTGGTGCTGGCATGGTTAAAGTTACGATGAACGGTCAACATGAACTGCTACGCGTCAACATTGATGATTCGTTGATGGGTGATGACAAAGAAATGCTCGAAGACTTAATTGCAGCGGCAGTCAATGACGCATCGCAAAAGTTGGCGGCAGAGAGTAAAGAGAAAATGGGTAGCCTGACGGCCGGTATGCAACTCCCTCCCGGTATGAAATTGCCTTTCTAGGAATCGCACTATGAACGACGGTCTACTCGATGAATTGGTTGATGCGCTTCGCTGCTTGCCTGGTGTGGGGCCAAAGTCAGCACAACGCATGGCATTGCACCTGTTGCAGCGAGATCGCAAAGGCGCAACTCGACTAGGCGATGTGATGACGCGCGCCATGCAGAGCGTGCGACATTGCGAGCAGTGCCGAATCTTTACCGAACACGCTTTGTGTTCGTGGTGTTCCGATGACTCCCGCGATGTAAGCCAATTGTGCGTGGTGGAAAATCCAGCCGATGTTTTAGCAATAGAAAAGTCCACCGATTATCGCGGACGTTTCTTTCTACTGTTAGGTCACTTGTCACCACTTGATGGTGTTGGGCCGAAAGACTTAGGCTTAGATCTACTAGAAGCGCGATTAAACATTGGGGAAGTAAAAGAATTAACGCTTGCAACTAATCAAAGTGTTGAAGGGCAAGCGACAGCCAGATACATCACAACCCTTGCCACCGACAGAAACGTTGAAGTGCTGCAAATAGCACGCGGAATACCGATTGGCAGCGAACTTGAATTTGCTGACAGCAATACGTTATCGGTTGCGTTCGACCAACGCACGCCGGTTTAACCGCACGTTATATCTTAAACACCTTGTCGCGATAAACCTGCAGTTCAATGATTGACTCGCGGATATCATCTAACGCAAGGTGCGTGTTCTTCTTGCGAAAACTGTTTGCAATCTCTGGTTTCCAACGCCGGACCAATTCCTTAATCGTACTCACATCGATATTGCGGTAGTGAAAAAATGTCTCCAGGCTTGGCATGGTTCGCACCATGAAGCGCCGGTCTTGGCAAATACTGTTGCCACACATGGGCGACTTGCCTGCGCTGACCCACTGCTCTAAAAATTCAATAGTGTCCTGTTCGGCTGCTGCCATTGTGGTGGGACTTTGTTGCACACGTTCGAGCAATCCGGATGAGCCGTGGTGCGTCTGATTCCACTCATCCATGCCGTCAAGCAAGTGCTGTTCGCATTGAATAGCGTGAACCGGTCCTTCAGCGAGAATGTTCAATTCGGCGTCGGTCACAATCGTTGCAATTTCGATCACGGTGTCTGCGTCCGGATCCAATCCAGTCATTTCCAGATCGACCCAGATCAAGTTGTCGTCGTTGACAGGCATTCTCACTATTTTCCATGTTGGTTGATGCGGCGTATTCAATCACACTTTGCCGCGTTTCGGCGACTAAGCTCGTTAATTATAGTGCTACAGTAGGAGTATTCCAGCTAAACACGAACCAGCTACAGATGATATCTCTTGCCAAATAGTTACCGAGTCGTTGCCAATTTTGGTGCAGCCGTTGCCGTGCTCGATGATTCTCATGCGGTGCATCGCGCCGTACCGCTGACCAAGCTGCCGCAATTGGTGGCCGGTGATCTGGTTGAATGTGAAAGAGAAGACGGCTCAAGTCTGCGTGTCGTAGCTCTGGTTGAACGAGATGGGGTGTTGGCTCGAATCGATCGCCGAGGTCAGGATAAACCGCTCGCAGCCAATGTATCCCACCTTGCAATCGTGTCCGCATCAAAGCCGGGAATTGATTCACTGCTAATTGATCAGTTTTGCATCGCCGCCGAGTTAGCGGGCATCGGCGCTATCATCGTGATCAATAAAGCCGATCTACTCAGTGAACAGGAACGCATCGACTGTCAAGCCATGCTCGATGTGTATCAAAGCGCTGGCTATCCAGCCGTTTTAATCGATACCAAAACACCCGGTAAATTCGATCCCTTAGAAGCTGAGCTTGCAGGAAAAACAGCGGTGCTTGTTGGCGCTTCGGGTGTCGGTAAGTCATCCATTGTGCAACGTTTATTGCCCGATCTGGATGTGCGTGTGGGGGAGATTTCTGCGGCAACCGGTTTTGGCGCACATACAACGAGTGTGACGTTCTGGTACGAGCTGAGTACGGGTGGTTCGATTATCGATTCGCCAGGGGTCAGGCAATATTCAGTGTCACACTTATCGGCGGAAAATGTGCGCTATGGCTATCGAGAATTAGCCGATGCGGCGCAGTCGTGCAAGTTCTCTAATTGCTCGCACGTCGTTGAACCTGGCTGTGCCGTTAAGGCTGCACTGAGCGATGAATCAATAGCGCAGTGGCGATACGATAATTACATAAAACTTGCCGAGCTTTGAGTCATATCGCCGAAACACTATCGGCAAAATTTGCTAACTACGCGTTAACTTTCAATAGGTGTTTGCGTGCTATTGCCCCAAGCCGACCACGCACCATCGATCGCACTTACCCGATCATATTGCAAGTGTTTTAGCACAACGTAGGTGAGCGATGATCGTTGGTGGGTTTGGCAATAAACAACAACGTGGTTGTTGTCATTCACATCCAAATTTGAAAACAAGGCTCGCAGTTCATCATCACTTTTTAAATAACCCTCGCTGTTAAATGCATCTGTCCACTCCGTGTGTTTGGCGTTGGGTACGTGTCCGCCACGAGCAGCCCGCACATCACTACCATCGAATTCAGCGGCTGATCGAACATCAACCACGCGCAAATCGGCGTCACTCAGACTCGAGCTCAATTGATCAATGTCGAGGATGTTGCC
>CALHOU010000013.1 GCA_938035945.1 uncultured Granulosicoccaceae bacterium | reverse complement strand
CGAGCTACCCGCATTTGGCTAAGCCATTCACACGCTCAGCGTTGCTACGTTATGTAAGGGAACAACTAACATGAAAAATTTATCGACCGTTTTTTTGATCGATGACGACCCTGGTGTGAGAAAAATGCTGGAAATGTCATTGAGCACACATGGTTTTACAGTGAAAGTATTTGCGAATGCGGAAGCGTTTCTGGAGTCGGATATGTCTGATCTGGCGGGCTGCATATTGTTGGACTATGAAATGCCCGGTATGAACGGACTGGAACTGCAGCGAGTCTTGCTTGAACAGGACGTTAATATTCCCATTATATTTGTTACCGCCCACGCCGATGTGCCTAAGTCGGTAGAGGCTTTAAAGGCGGGTGCGTTTGATTTTTTGGAAAAGCCTTTCAGCCAGGAGGCTTTAGTTGCGAGCATCAAACAAGCGTTTGCGACTGATGAAGAAATGCGACGCAATCGCGAGTTACAAACCTTGTATCAAAGACGATTCGAGCGCCTGACGGAGCGCGAATTTGAAATTATGCAAATGTTGATCGAGGGTTCTGCTAATCATTCAAGCAAAACCATAGCGGAAAAATTAAATATTAGTCCGCGCACGATTGAACATCACAGGATGCGTATTTTAGATAAAACCGAAGCGCACTCCGTTGCGGAATTGGTAAAGTTTGCATCTATAGCAGGCTATCAGGTTTAGGCATTAGCCCTCTTTGTCGGTAGTGGTTTCAGGTTTTTGTTCTCCTGCAATTTTGTTATAGATTTCTTCTCTGTGTACTGCAATATCGCTAGGTGCGTCAATGCCGATGCGAACCTGCTTTCCAGAAATACTTAACACGGTTATCGTAACTTCATCACCGATGGTCACAGACTCACCCGGCTTTCTACTTAGAACTAACATGACAACTTTTCCCTATGTCTGATAATTGTCAGACACATTGTTGATTTAAAAAAAAGGCTAAGTTATAGTTCGTCAACGCAATGTATCAATTGATTTAGTGCGTCTGTTCAAACCAAACCCCACATATAAGCATTCATTATTCCGACCAACCACACGTTTAGATACGTGGGTAAATCTACCGATTTTTTTCTACGTTTTTTCTACGTATAAGGGAAGTGTATATAAAGATCATGCTTCTTTGAATGCATAATCTTTGTTATTGATGCTCGCTACATTATTAAATAATAATGGAAGCGTTGTTATTAAAGGCGAAATCAATTTAATCAATACAGAAACTAATAAGCAAGAACTCGCATAGCTCGATAACTCTATATTGTGCAGATAAAATGTGGTTCGATAGAAGGAGAAATATATTTTTTAAAGTGCGAACTTTTATCTGTTAATTATTCGACACAATCCGTTTTAATGATGCGCAGTATTTATCAAGAACCTTATTTTTCGCATTAATAGCGTTTGCAGCGCGTGCACTTATGCTTGCTACCCATGCCGCATCTGTTATTGCTTGGAGCAATATCGCAGTAGCATCCGTTGCGCTGTCAACAACGACAATCGCATCTTCTACCCGCAACAGTTCCACCTCTTCAGAAAAGTTGAATGTGTGCGGGCCAACAACAACCGGTGTTTTCGTCTGTACTGGTTCTAATACGTTATGACCACCGCGTGGAATAAGAGACCCTCCCACGAATGCAGCATTTGCATGTGTGTACCAATCGTGCAATTCACCGAGTGTGTCGGCCAGGTATAACTGGCTGTTGGGGTGAGGCTCTTCACCTAAACTACGTTGTGCGATTGGAGGTAGGGCAGGGTTAATTTCTGTTTGCAATGCGTTAAATTGCTTTATTAGTTTGTCACCTCTATCGGGGTGGCGTGGCGCGATCACCAGAAGCTTATCGGTGGCAGCGTTTAACCAGGCTTTGGCTAGTTGAACTTCTTCGTCTTCATGGGTAGATGCAGCCAACACATAAGGCACATGGAGTAATTTCTTCGCACTTTTACTTTGTACCGTTGCTGCAAATTTTAAATTCCCCAAGATCTCAATGTTGCGTGCGGGTACGCCACGTAGTTCATAACGGTTGGCATCTTCGCTCGAACGAGCCAGAACGGTGATATTGCTCAGTGCGCGTTTATAGGTTTGTTTAAAAAAATTGGCTACTGCACCTTCGCTTTTTTGGCTGAGCCGCCCATTGAGAATCGCAATGGGTGTATTCGATTGAGAATACAGCCATGGCCAAATTTCGGTTTCTACTATCCAAATATTATTTATTTTCGTTCGTTTAAAAAAGCGTTTGGTGGCACCCGGAAAATCGATCGGTAAATAACTGTGGATGGCTTTACCTTGTAGGCGTTTTTCTAAAATAGATGCACCGGTGGGCGTGTTGGTGGTAACAAGAAAGGCTGGGGGAGCCGGTTGTGATTGCAACTTTTCGATCAATGGTAAAACGGTTATTACTTCGCCAACGGATGCTGCATGAACATGAATACGTTCTATGTGATCAATGGGGAGATAGCCGAGGCGCTCTTTGAAATAGCGCCATCCACCGTCTTTAACGCTGCGCCAACAAAGGTGTAGGAACAGTAAAGGGGATACCAGACGCAAACACAATCGGTACCGCCAGGTCGGTTTTTGACTAAGGGTCTTGTTTAACAAGAAAATTGTTGATAGGAATCAGGTCGTCTTCGCTGAGTGTACCAGCCGCGGCCTTCAATGTTAGGTAGTTGATAATGTAGTCGTAGCGAGCACCAGCGTAATCGGACTCAGCACGAAACACATCGCGCAAGGCACGCAGTACTTCAACCGATGTGCGGGTACCGGCGCGAAAGCCAGCATCGGTAGCTTCTGCTGACTTGCGAGTTGAGCTAAGCGCCTGGCGGAGTGCGTTAGCCCGGGCGATACTGCCAGTGACACCACGAAATGCATCGCGAGTCTGTTGGGCTGTTAAACGCTCTTGCGACATCAACTTCTGCATCGCAGAATTAGAGTCGGCTTTGGCCTGGCGAACCTGTGAGCTAACTCTGCCACCGGTGTATATAGGTAAGCGTACTTCAAGACGCAGAAGGCCAGCATCAACACTGCGCTCACTAATTTCATGATCGACTGACTGCGCAACACCCACTAAATCAATAGTGGGGTAGCGCGAACCACGAGCGGAAGCCACGCCAGCGGCTGCCGTCTGTGCTGAGAGTCTTGCGGCAACTAAATCAAGATTTTGATCGAGTGCCAGCTTTACCCATGCATCGCCGTTTGCCGGATCGGGTGCAACCAATGGCAGGTCAGACGCCAAAGGTGCAATAGAGGCAGGCTCAGAGCCGGTAAGCACTTGCATCGCACCCATTGCGTTTTCTAGTCGATTCTTCGCGGCGATTTCTGCGGCCACAGCCAAATCGTATTGAGCTTGGGCGCTGCGAACATCAGTGACTGGCACTAAACCAACGTCAAATCGACGCTCAGCCTGTTCTTTTTGGCGCGCAATTGCTTCAAGCTCAGAACGGGCAAATTCAGCTTCCACCTGCGCACGCAATACATCAAAGTAGGTGTTAGCCGTGCGTAGGATAAGGTTTTGTTGTTGCGCGAGTAATTGCGCTTGTGCTTGTTTTACACCAAGACGGGCTTGATCAACGATCGCACCGTTTTCACGATTGAATATACTTTGGCGTAAAGATAAGGATAGTCGTGTGACGTCGTAGACGCCTAGGCCGTCATCGTTCTGCTCATTGATTTCACCTTCAAACGAGGCATTAAGCTGTGGCCGAAACGCAGATCGGGCTAAGGGCAAACGTTCAATGGCTGATTCGTAGTCGTACTCAGCGGCTTTGATGGTAGAGTCGTAGATCTGCGCGGCTGAGTAGGTGTCTTGAAGATCTGTTGCGTTCGCCGCTGTGCCGTACACGCTCGCAGCAAAGAGGCAGGCGGAACAAGCGAGTTGCGAACGCGTCAACGAAAACAGTTGCATATGTTTACTCTAGAAAACGAATGCTGACACTGGCTCCGAAAAATTGACCAAAGGGTCTACCTTGGTTTCGAACAGACTCTCTGTGGTCCATTCAGATTCCGAAATCCGAGTCAGCAGCAGCGCTTCCATCATTGGTTGCTGAGAATTACCTGTTACTGCAAACATTCGGCCATTTATGGCCATCTTATTCTTGTAATACTCTGGAATTTCTTCAACTGCGCCACCAAACGCTATTGCGTCGTAGCTATCCTGAGCATCCCATTGTGCTGCAGCATCTTGCTCGATCAGTGTTACATTGCCGATACCGAGTTCCTCAAGTCTTATCTGAGCACTTTTAACAAGCTCTGGATGAATTTCGAGGCTTTGTACGCGGTTGGCCATTCGCGCCAGACAGGCGCTGAGGTAGCCGCTACCGGCACCTATTTCAAGCACCGAATCTGTTACATGTGGAGCGAGAGCCTGTAACAATCGACCTTCGATTATGGGTTTGAGCAGTGTCTGGCCAAACCCGATCGGGAGTTGGTAGTCGCTAAAAGCAAGCGCTCGATGCTCAGACGCCACAAACTCTTCGCGTGGAACCGTGGCCAACACGTCAAGAACCCGTTGATCCAGCACATCCCATGGACGAACCTGCTGTTCGATCATATTGCTACGAGCTTGCTGTAAATTCATTGTTTTACCAGTTGTAGAGGGGAACAAAACGCCGTGTCGCGCATTATAAGCGAACTAGATTACCAACGGGCATGCCAACAAACATGCCAAAATTAAGAATAGCCGGGGCAGCAGATGCACCCGGCTTGAGTGGAGCTATTCTGCCTGTACGCTACTGGCCTGCGGGCCCTTCGGACCTTGCTCTACTTCAAAAGTCACTTTTTGCCCTTCATTAAGCGTTTTGAAACCATCCCCTTGGATAGCTGAAAAATGTACAAAAACGTCGTCTCCGCCGTCGTCTTGGGACAAAAACCCAAAACCTTTTGATTCGTTGAACCACTTGACCGTACCTGTTGCCATGATTAAAACCTCTGAAAATGGAATGCCGTGCATGGCATCGCTAGGTACCATCTGTTGGTAATTGCAAAACCGTGTCACGCTTAGCCAGTCTAGCGTGTTTTTGGGAGGTGTTCTATGGATTTTTCACCCGTTCCATGCTACCCGTCCCGATATGGGTTATGTGTGCTGCTTCCTGTCGGCCAAACCAGCGCTGTTTTAATACGCTTGTAACCCCGTTGGACGGGTTTATCAGCGTTTTTGAGGCTGCTCTGGCCAGCGCGTTGAAGGCGATGTTTTCCTATACTTTCGATTGGTCTATTTAGGCGATCCGGATGGCTTGTTTGGTCGTCTTCGGCGTGGTTTTGACTTGTTATCGCTGCGTTTGCCTGACTTCTTGTGGGTCGGGGGTCTATCGCGCTCCACCCGTTTTGCCTTTTTCGGCGTTACCAATAGTTCGTTAGTGATCGGGGAGAGCGGAATTGGCTTACCGATATAATCCTGTATTTCGGGCAGTGAAAATGAATATTCTTCACAGGCAAAACTCACAGCTTCACCCTGGGTGCCAGCACGAGCTGTTCGGCCAATTCGATGGACATAATCTTCAGCCTGTTGAGGTAGATCGAAGTTGAACACGTGTGTCACGGCATCGATATGCAGTCCACGAGCAGCCACGTCAGTCGCGATCAGTACCGGTAACTTGCCTGCAGTGAAGTCGGCAAGGATGCGTTGGCGTTTGTTTTGGCGAACGTCGCCGGACAGTGTGCCACAAGGTACTTCATTACCCAATAAGTAACCTTCAACGTATTCGGCTGTGCGTTTAGTGTTAACAAAAATAATCGAGCGCGCAGGATTCATTTGACCGATTAACCCCAGCAGCAGGGATATTTTTTCATCGGTGGCTGGCTGAAACAGTTGTTGATTGACACCATCGGCGGTAACGCCTGTGTCTTCGGTTTTTACCGGCATGGGGTTATCCATGTGCTCATAAGCCAGTTCCATCACGCGATGAGATAGCGTTGCGGAAAACAACATACTGGTTCGTTGCGTTGGCTCAGGCATGCGTCGAAGTAAGAATCGAATATCAGCAATAAAGCCTAAATCGAACATCCGATCGGCTTCATCGAGTACAACAATTTCCAGCTTTTTTAAGTTAAAAACTTTTTGTTTGAAATAGTCGATGAGTCTGCCAGGAGTACCGATTAACACATCGATACCAGTCGATAATTGTTTTCTTTGTTTTTCATAATCAATGCCGCCATAGACAACGGCTGTGCGAAGATCTGTGAACTGACCTAAGCTTTCTGCGTCTTTGGCGATTTGTATGGCAAGTTCACGAGTTGGTGCAATGACTAACATGCGTGGTTGATTTTGATCTCGCTCGCCACCATCGTGATTGAGTAAACGGGCAAAAGCGCCCAATAAAAAAGCGGCTGTTTTACCTGTCCCTGTTTGTGCCTGGGCTGCGATATCTTGCCCGTTAGCGATGATAGGCAAGGACAAGCCCTGTATCTCAGTACAACGATCAAAGCCCAATTTATTCGTGGCTTTGAGCAAGGATTCTGGAAGATCGAGGTCGCTAAACGCGGGTGTGACGTCTGAATTTGATGTCATGGGTACTTGATTAATGAGTCCAGTTTGGCCAGCTCGAATTTAGTAAGATAGGCAACTAGAACCAAATTGCTTCTCATAGGTCTCAAAATAGCCTTAAAGGGGTGCAACACATTTGAACAATAAACAATCTGCAATAGTAAGAGGTGCACAATGAACGAACATATTACCGCGATTACCGATGCTACCTTCGAAGAAGAAGTATTGAAATCCGAAACTCCGGTTCTAGTGGACTACTGGGCCGAATGGTGTGGCCCTTGTAAAGCTATTGCCCCTCATCTGGATGAGCTCGCTCCTGAGTACGCGGGTAAAGTGAAAATCGTCAAAATGAATATGGATGAAAATCCAAATACACCACCGAAATACGGTATTCGACAAATCCCAACGCTAATGATATTCAAGAATGGGGCCGTCGAAGCCACAAAACTGGGTGCTATGTCTAAGGCCCAACTAGCTGAATTCCTAGACGGTAACGCATAATCATTCGCCCTTGAGCAATCTAAGTGCAATTAAGCGCAAGGGCGAATTTCCCACCAAAATTTAACAAATACAAATATTTAGTGCGATATTTAGTGAAGTAGAGGCACTATATTTGCTATTTAGTACTGGACGTTGTCTTCATGGCATGCTAACTTCCATTTCATCCTGCAGTGCTTCAGACCGTCCCTTCGGGCTGTTGCGTTAACAGACAAGTTAAAACCACATTATTACTAAACCTTTTTTATATCGTTTTTTTAATTCATTTACTTGAACTGAAGAACTGTCTTCAACCTCCGGGCATCCGCCTTACAAATCCACATTCGTCCGTATGAACCTTACCGATCTTAAAAAGAAAAACCCGACAGAACTAATAGAACTTGCCCAGTCGATAGGCGTTGATAACGTCGCGAGACAACGCAAACAGGACATGATTTTTTCTATCCTGAAAGCGCATTCAAAAAAAGGCGAAAACATCTTTGGCGGAGGCGTGCTTGAAATTTTGCAAGACGGCTTTGGCTTTCTAAGATCCGCCGATAGCTCATACCTTGCAGGGCCGGACGATATATACGTATCGCCAAGTCAAATCAGACGTTTTTCTTTAAGAACCGGCGACACTATCTTCGGAAAAATAAGGCCACCCAAGGAAGGCGAGCGCTATTTCGCACTTTTAAAAGTTGATGAAATTAATTTTGGACCACCTGAACAAGCTAAAAATAAAGTTCTGTTCGAAAACTTAACCCCTCTGCATTCGAACGAACGTCTGGCCATGGAACGCGGCAATGGCAGTACCGAAGACATAACCGCACGAATCATAGATATTGCAGCACCCATCGGTAAAGGCCAGCGTGGCTTGTTGGTATCACCACCAAAAGCCGGTAAAACACTCATGCTGCAAAACGTTGCGCAAAGCATCGCAGCGAACCATCCAGAATGTTTTCTGATTGTATTGCTTATCGACGAACGACCAGAAGAAGTTACGGAAATGGAGCGCATGGTTCAGGGCGAAGTAATTTCTAGTACCTTTGATGAACCTGCAAGTCGACACGTTCAAGTGGCCGAAATGGTTATCGAAAAAGCCAAACGATTGGTTGAACATAAAAAGGATGTTGTTATCCTGCTCGACTCAATTACCCGTTTAGCACGTGCCTACAACACCGTTGTACCATCATCAGGCAAAGTACTAACCGGTGGTGTTGATGCGAACGCACTTCATCGTCCAAAGCGATTTTTTGGTGCGGCAAGAAATATAGAAGAAGGTGGTAGCTTAACTATTATCGCTACGGCCCTGGTTGATACCGGTTCGAAGATGGATGAAGTTATCTACGAAGAATTTAAAGGTACGGGTAACATGGAACTGCACCTTGATCGCCGCATCGCTGAAAAGCGTGTGTTCCCAGCAATTAACATTAATCGCTCTGGCACGCGTCGCGAAGAATTAATGATGGATCAAGAAGAGCTACAAAAGGTTTGGATACTGCGAAAGTTTATCCACGCAATGGATGAAATCGAGGCGGTTGAATTCATGTTGGGACGTTTGCAACAAACTAAAACCAACAATGAATTTTTTGATGCGATGAAGCGCTAAGTTAAGTCTTAGCGCTCAATCTAGCCACGGCGCGATAACCAATGTCGCGCCGATAATGCATGTTGGAAAATTTGATAGCAGCAGCACCTTTATCCGCTAGTGCTTTCGCCTCTTTAATGTTTTCACCCAAAGCGCTCACACACAGTACACGTCCACCATTGGTTTCAAATTGATTGTTGTTTAAATCAGTTCCGGCGTGGAATACTTTGCAGCCCAGTGCTTCAGCGTCCTCAATCCCGTCGATCTTTTCTCCCTTGCTGCTGCTTGCAGGATAGTCACCACCCGCTAGCACCACGCCCAGTGAACATTGGGATTGCCAGGATGCTTGCACCTGGTCAAGGGTGCCTTCAACGGCTGCGTCTAGCAGGGTTAGCAAATCGCTGTCTAAGCGCATCAACAAGGGCTGAGTTTCTGGGTCTCCGAGTCGCACGTTGTATTCAACCACGCGAGCTTCGCCACTATCACCGATCATCAAACCAACATACAAGAAGCCCTTAAACGGGGTGCCGTCTTTAATCAGACCTGCAACCGTGGGCTCAACCACATCGGCCAAGATATGTTTTTGGATGGCGTCGGTGACGACTGGAGCCGGGGAGTAGGCGCCCATGCCGCCGGTGTTTGGTCCATGATCGCCTTCATCGCGCGCTTTGTGGTCCTGGCTGGTTGCGAACGGTAAGCAGTGTTGACCATCAACCAGCGCGATAAAGCTGGCTTCCTCACCGACCAAAAACTCTTCAATAACCACCGTTGAACCGGCGTTGCCGAATGTTTGTTCGCCGAGCATAGCATCCACGGCTGCATGCGCTTCATCCAAAGTTTGCGCGACAACGACGCCTTTTCCGGCAGCCAGGCCATCGGCCTTGATAACGATAGGTGCACCTTTTTCATCCAGGTAAGCGTGCGCATCGCTAATATCGCTAAAGCTTGCGTGAGAGGCTGTAGGAATACTGTGGCGCTGCATAAATTCTTTAGCGTAGGCTTTGCTGCCCTCTAACTGTGCTGCAGCCGCCCTTGGGCCAATTATGCGCAGATTTGCTGCTTCAAAATGGTCGACGATACCAGCGACTAAGGGCACTTCGGGGCCCACAACGGTTAAATGCACCAGGTGTTCTACTGCATAGTCGCTCAGAGCCGCGTGATCGCTGATGGCGATATCGATGCGTTCAACCTTGGATTCGGCAGCAATGCCGGCACTGCCTGGTGCGACACTGATTTTGGTCACTTGCGTCGATTGGGCAAGCTTCCACGCTATAGCGTGCTCGCGACCACCGTTGCCGATCAAGAGAATATGCATTACTAACCTCGCGCAAAAGCGCTATTCTACTTCAACAACAGAGAACATTTAGCTTGAAACAGAATTCATCTATTTGCCGAACTGCTTTGTATATGCCCGCATCCAATACGCGCGCATTGGCAAAGGGGCCGAGCCTTAACGCAGATGCGATTGTTATCGATTTGGAAGACTCGGTAGCACCCAATGCAAAGGCGCAAGCACGCATCAACGCGCTTGCTGCGCTTGGGCAAAACTATGGGCACAGATTACGCGTGTTACGTGTGAACGATGTGGATTCAGACTTCTTTGCTGATGACATAGCCTTGCTAAAGCAAGCCCAGCCTGATGCCGTGTTGTTACCTAAAGTTGAATCGGCGCAAACCATCATTGAAGTCGATCGAATACTTAGTGCGTTTAATGATTCGGTAAAGCTGTGGGCCATGCTGGAGACCACAAAAGCGGTAGTGAATGCAAACAGCATTGCACAAAGCACTGAGCAGTGTCCACGATTCACGACTGTGTGCATTGGCAATAACGATTTAGCCCGTGAAGCGGGCATGCAAGTTGGCTCTGATCGCAATTTGCTGATTCCATGGCTAATGCAACTACTGCTTGCGGCAAAAGCGTATGGTCTAGACATCCTTGACGGTGTTTATAATAACTTTAAAGATATCGAGGGCTTTCACCTTGAGTGTGAGCAAGGTGCGGCCATGGGTATGAGTGGAAAAACGTTAATTCACCCAAGCCAAATTGATGGTGCCAACAAAGCCTATTCACCATCAGCTGCCGACATTGCACAGGCACAACAAATTGTTGATGCGTTCGCGCTGCCCGAACATGCTGGACTTGGCGTGTTGCAAATAAACGGACGTATGGTTGAGCGCTTGCATCTGGATATGGCACTGCATACCTTAGACATCGCCGAGCGAATCAAGGCTAGCTCCTAGTGGTTCTACCACCAATCTTTTTGTTGATTGCGATCTCCGCGATCGGGCCGATCGTGCTCAATGGAGTGCTGCCTGCAAATACAGCGATCATGGCTGAATTGCAAACGAACTACGGCACCGCGCAGTTAGTGCTAACCGTATTTCTTGGCGCTATTTTATTTGGGCAAATATTTTTAGGTAATGCCGCCGATCAATACGGAAGGCGACCGGTTATGCTAATTAGCTTAATCGGATTTTCCATTGGTGGTGCTTTATGCGCTGTTGCTCCAAGCATCGAGTGGTTGCTGGGTGCGCGTTTTATTCAAGGTTTTTTTGCGTCCGTTTGTTCGTTTTTACCAAGAACCATAGTGCGCGACGTTTATCCTCGTGAAAAGTCTGCCAGCGTCATTGGGTACATGACAGTTGCCATGATGGTCGCTCCCATGTTTGGTCCGGCGATGGGTGGATTTATAACCGACAACTTCAGTTGGCGCTGGATGTATACCGGCTTGAGCGTTATCGGCGCTATATTGTTTTTAGCAAGTTGGTTTTTCTTGCATGAGACACGTTCAGTTGAAACCGCAAGAAGTAAAAAAATTCCATTACATAAAGCGGCTAAACAGTTAACACAAATTCGTGCATTTAACGCAACCGCCATCATGCTCAGTGGGTCGATTGGTATTTACTATGCGTTTTTGGCGGGTGCGCCATTTGTGATGATGGAAAGTCGTGGGCTCAGCGCGTCCCAGTTTGGCGCTTGGTTTGCAATGGTGCCTGTAGGGTATTTAACGGGCAACTTGATTGCCGGCCGATTCTCCGAAAAACTCGGTGTGACCAAGATGATTACTTACGGCGCCATACCAGGCATGATCGGGGTTGTGTTGCTTTGGATGTTATCCGGTATCACTCATCCGTTGAGTTTGTTTATACCGATGCAATTTGTTGCGTTTTCTAATGGTATGAGCTTGCCAAATTTGCTTTCAGTGGCCATGAGTGTGCGAACCGATTTAATTTCATCTTCGTCTGGTTTGTCGGGCGCCGCGCAAACTGCCTTCGGCGTGCTTCTAACGCTCACATTGGGTATGTTGCTGCCCTTAGGCGACTATTGGCTGATGATCATGGCGACTTTCTCGGCCTTGGTGTGGGTAGGTGGTATTTGGCTTTGGTCAACTAGTACTGACCACCATTGATCTCTAACACCTGTCCCGTTATGTACCCAGACAACTCATTTGATCCAAAAAACAAATACGCCGGTGTGCAATCCTGTGGTGTACCTAAGCGCTGCAGTGGAATTTGCGTGCGGGTTTTTGCCAGCTTCTCAGCACTTGAATAGCGTTGGTGAAAATCGGTATTAATCACACCAGGCGAAATGGCATTCGCCCGAATACCAACAGGTGCGAGTTCGCGCGCTAAGGCTTTGGTGTAGGTGGAAACAAAAGCTTTGCTTGCTGAATAAATAGAGGATCCTGGACTACCGCCAGTGGATGCTGATATGGAAACCGTATTTATGATTGCGCTTGAGTCTGCTTGTTCTAATAACGGAATCATATTACGCGTAATGCGCACAACCGAACTTTGATTAAGTTCCACCACTTGTTGGTACTGCTCGTCGGTTAGCGATTTGGCCGGATAACGACCGAACATCGTACCGGCGTTGTTGATTAGCACATCAACGCAAGAGGCTCGTTGTTTTACGAAATCACAGAACGCATCCTGTTGCTCGCGATCGGTTAAATCGCCAATGAAAGTGTCAACCGAGGTCGGCACGTTTTTACTGTATTCAGGGTTTCTGCCCAAGTGGGCGATGATGCGTGCACCGGCATTTTCGTAGGCACGCAGAACGTCGAGTCCGATGCCGTTACCAGCGCCGGTAATAACCAGCGTTTGGGATTTAAAGAGGTCTGATTGAAAAAGCATTAAAGGGGGTAGAGGATTTCCTGCCCAATTTGAATAACTGAACCACTAATGCCATTGATGTCACGAAGTGTTTGAACATCTGTACCGTATTGACGTGCGATTTTGCCAAGGTAGTCCCCTGAGCGCACTTCGTGCGAGCCCAAGCTGATGGATTCACTGGACGCCACCACAGGCTCTGCCACAACGATCTCAGGAACCACTTCGGCCTCAGGGATGGTTTGCACAGTCACCTGATTAACCGTTGGTGCTTGAACATCTGTTGGCTGAACTGTTGTTGGCTGAACCGCTGATACTGGCGTATCCAGCGATACAATCTGAGTATTGGCCGGAACGGTAATGGTGCTCACTGCTTGGGTGTTACTGTGCCAACGGTAAACACTCGCCCCTAGGGCGCTTGATGCAAGCACTAGTATCACTAAATCAGATTTCGAAATCACTGCCATCCCCGCTGTCATGGCGAATCGTTGACGCATAATACCGACATTGCGCACAGTCGGAAACACCAATCCGCAAGTATGTCTAGTTTTTGCGAAACGATGCCCCGGTTCAAGTTAATTATTGCTGACCGGATCGGGAAATTTACCGAAAAATAGATACAAATAGCGTTAAATTCGCGACAGATAACGTTTTTTTACACCAAATTGGTACTCAGCCCAGCTAGTTCGTTGTAAATACCGTAATTTACGCCACTGCAGACTTCAGCGCGTCTCTGAGCCACCGAGCAATTACCCGGTTGGTCAAATTTTGACCTAACGAGCTGGCGGCTCGCTCAAAATCCTGTTTTGGTAAGGCAGTTTTGCCACGCTCTGCGAGTAGCATGGAAAGGTAGTCATTTTCAAATTCGGGGTGCGGTTGGATGCTAACAGTGTTGGTGCGATAACTCAAAGCAGCATAAGCGCACGTGTCAGAAGCACCAACAACGCTTGCATCGGGCGGCAAGCTTACCACTTGGTCCTGGTGCCACGCGTTCAAAATCATGTTTTCTTGTCCCACCTCGGGTTCGAATGCGTAGTGTTGAGTACCGACAATCCATCCGCCATCGTGCTTGACCACGGTGCCGCCTAAGGCCTGAGCCATGATTTGATGGCCGAAACAGATACCAACCATAGGCTGGCCAGCGGCATAGATTTGTTGAATGAGGGATTCGAGCGGTTTAATCCAGTCGTGCGGTTCGTAGGCGCCGTGCTTGGAGCCAGTTAGCAACCATGCGTCGGCATCGTTGATTGATTCAGGGAAATTATTGTCGACCACAAAGTAGGGTTGGTAGGTAAATTCGTCCGGCCCTAACAAGGCGCTGAATACCGTGTCGTAACGACCAAATGCCTCGACGATTCTGTCGGGACTGTGGCCGCACATGAGGATGCCTAGGCGAGGTTTGCTATTGGGCTGTGTCGTCATGACGCGAATCATAGCATCAGCGGTATACTGATCGATAATTCAAATTCTACCTCTATTGCGATGAGCGCACGACAATACCCAAAGGTTGCTTTGCATGAACTTGCGCACATAACGCCTGCGCAAGTGCAAGCTTTATTGCAACGCTCGGAAGAAGACTTGGACCCGTTTATTGAAGGGGCCAAGCCCATAATAGCTGCCGTCAAGGCCGATGGTGATGAAGCACTTGCACGCTATGCCCGGGAGTTCGATAAGGCAGAGCTTTCCAGTGACCAGATCGCTGCAACGAAAAAAGATTTTGCTAAAGCTTTCGATACCCTAGACAGAAAAATGATCGACGTACTGGAATACGCCGCCGATAACATTCGCGCTTTCCAACAAGAGCAAATGCCGGGTGAGATGTGGATGAAAGAGATTCGTCCAGGTGTCTTGGTGGGGGAGCGGGTAGCGCCGATTGACTCGGTGGCCTGTTATTCGCCACGTGGTAAAGGCTCTTTTCCATCGGTGACCTTAATGAGTGCGATACCTGCTGTCGTTGCCGGTGTACCTAATGCGATGATATTAACCCCACCAGGCCCAGATGGAGAAGTCGATAGCGCTACTCTTGTGGCGGCAAAGCTTGCAGGTGTAGAACAAGTGTATAAATGCGGTGGTGTGCAAGCTGTAGCTGCAGCAGCCTTTGGTACGGCAACCATTCCTCGCTGTAGAAAAATTGTAGGTCCGGGTAGTCCTTGGTTGGTAGCGGCAAAACGCTTGTTGGCTGGACAAATCGATCCCGGCATGCCAGCAGGTCCAAGTGAAACCATTGTGTTGGCCGACAACACGGCAAACCCGTTAATCGCGGCACTGGATTTAATTATCGAATCGGAACATGGCAGCGACAGCAGCGCATTTCTCGTAACCTGGGATAAGGCTATCGCGCAGCAAGTGATCGATGCCATTCCCTCGTACTGGGATCAAATGTCAGAAACGCTATCAGGCTATTCAGCTGATGTGCTTAGCGGCAATAGTGGTGGCGTGGTGCTGGTCGAAGATGCTCAAGCCGCCTACGACTTTATTAATGAATACGCGCCCGAGCACTGCCAAGTTCTTTCCAAGAATCCATTTGAACACTTGTCACATATTCGCAATGCCTCGGAAGTGTTACTTGGTGAGCATGCGGCCGGTTCCATCGCAAATTATTTAATGGGACCAAACTGTGTTTTGCCAACTTCAGCAGCGGCGCACACTTATTCGCCATTGGGCGTGCATGATTTTCTAAAGTCATCATCAGTTGGACATTTAACACAGCGTGGTTATGATGAACTTGCACCCAAAGTGTACGAGTTTGCTCGTTATGAAGGCTTTGATGCACATGCAAATTCTGTTTCTCAACTGCGCGAAGACGCGTTCAACGGCAAACTACCGAGTAAAAAATGAAAGCATTATTATTGGTTGCCCACGGCAGCCGTCGTACTGAGTCCAACGAAGAAATTGCGGCTCTGGCGGCTCGCCTGGCACAACGATCACAGGGTCGATTCGACATCGTTGAATATGCCTTTCTGGAGCTTGCTGCTCCGTCCATTCCGGATGGAATTGAGCAGTGCTTACAAAAAGGGGCGCAAAGCGTCAGCGTTTTACCGTATTTCCTGGCTCGCGGCACGCATGTTGTAGAGGATATACCAGAGCAGGTGGCGATCAAGCAAACTGAGTACCCAAACATGGATATTCATATAACGCCTTATTTAGGCACGGTTGATGAGCTGCCGGATGTATTGTTAAAACTGGCTGAATAAAACCCTCAACTATGCAGCGACGCGATTGGATAAAACAAGTTGGTCTCGTTGGCGCCATGGGCATACCCAATGCGTTGCTTGGCGATTCGTTTAACGCGTCAAACGTAAAGCCAGACACGCGTGTTCAGCTTTTGGTGCCCGAAGATGCGGCCAATGGTGCCGTGGTACCAGTGGGTGTTGAGTCGGATGTACCGGGCACTTTAAAAATTGTTTTACTGCTCGATAATCACAATGTATCCAAAGTTGCTGAGCTCGATACATCCAATCCAATGCTTGTACCAAAGCTCTCAACACATTTGCAGTTACAACAGGCCGCAATTATTACTGCACTTGTTGAAACTAAAACAGGTTGGCACGGAAACTCGGTACAAGTTAAATCGCTTGGAGAGAATTGCTAGTCATGAGTGTGGGCAGTGTTGATATCAGAACGCGTATCGCGAACAAGTCAACTTTTATTGATTTGCGCATCAGTCATCCAATGGAAAGTGGATTGCGCAAAGATAGCATGGGCACGGTTATTCCTGCTTGGTACCTTACGCATTTGGATGTGTTTCATAATGATAAACGGGTTGCCGCACTTGAGCTTGGACCGCTTGTATCGAGAAATCCTGCGATTTCGCTTGAGCTAAATGGCGCAGCAGAGGATGAGCTGATTAAAGTGACCTGGGTTGATAACCAAGGCAAGGGTGGCGAGCAGTTAGCTAAAATTATTTAGCCTTAAAACACACTAGTAATTCAACTTTGTTCAAACCAGTTTAGTTTTTCTCGCAAATTCACCACATCACCAATGATTGTGAGCGTAGGCGCTTTCACCTCACTGTTTTGTACTTTCTCAACAATGTTTTCCAGCGTTCCGGTAACCACGGTTTGATGAATGGTTGTACCGCGAGAAATAAGGGCAATGGGTGTAGTAGTTGGCATATCGTGTTCAATCAGCTTAGCCACGATTTGCGGTAAGCCAACCAATCCCATATAGACAACGACAGTTTGCATCGGCTGAGCGAGCGCGGGCCAATTCAGATCGATGGTGTTGTTTTTAAGGTGACCTGTGACAAACACGCACGCATGCGCGTGGTCGCGGTGGGTAAGAGGGATGCCCGCGTAACTGGCGCAGCCTGCGGCAGCGGTAACTCCCGGCACGACTTGAAACGCGATCTTGTGTTCGTGCAGTTGTTCAATTTCCTCACCGCCGCGACCAAAAATAAACGGGTCGCCACCTTTTAGCCGTAACACGCGCTTACCTAACTTTGCATGACTAACCAGTTGTTGATTTATCGTATCTTGCGGCATGGCGTGATCGCTACGCTGTTTACCTACGTAGATGCGTTCAGCATCTGGTTTGACTAAATCCAGTATGGCTTGCGATACCAGACGATCATAAAAAACCACGTCCACATGCTGCATTAAACGTAGAGCGCGAAAGCTGAGTAAATCCGGGTCGCCTGGACCTGCACCCACTAAATAGACTTCGCCCTGAATATCGTTTGATTGGTATTGCGAGATAGCCGATTCCAATGCGGCTCTGGCTTCGGCATCGCGCTCTTGCAGCACGAGTTCACCAACGCGTCCACCGAGTTGCTGTTCCCAGAATCGGCGTCGCGTACGCCAGCCATCAATGCTTGATTTAATCTGTTCACGATAGGCACCGGCAAAGCTTGCTAGTTTTGCAAAACTGTTTGGGATGAACGCTTCTATGCGTGCCGTTAGCAATCGAGACAAAACGGGGGATGCGCCGCCGCTGGATATCGCGATGAGTAAGGGTGTTCTATCGACCAATGATGGCATGATAAAACTGCCAGCGCTTGGGTCGTTTGCAACATTAACCTGAGCGCCCTGTTGCTTTGCCAGCTTTGCAATATGGCGATTGGATTCAACTGAGTTGGTTGCAGCCACAACGATCTTCTTGTCTTGTAGGTCGGGCTCTTCAAATTCGCGTTCTAGCAGGTGTACCGTTTTTAGCACAGAAAAATCATCGTGTAGCTTGGGTGCAACCACCGTAACAACAGCGCCTGCATCGATCAGCCGGCGTGTCTTTCTCAGCGCAACTGGGCCGCCTCCGACGACCAAGGCTGCAACGCCTTGCACATCAACGAACATGGCGAAGCGATGTTGATTCGTGTTCATGTATTTGCCAAATCAACGGCCAGGCGAGCCGCCAGGTCCGCGTTGTTCTTAATTAAAGCCTGATTGGTTACTAAACTATTACCTTCGGTCAATTTAACGATGTGACCAAGCAACCAAGGTGTAACGTCTTTGCCAGTAACGCCAGCCTGTTTGGCATCGTCTATGGCTTGCGCAATAGTCAGATCCATTCTGTTTTTAGGGATTTCATCTGCACTGGGTACTGGATTGCCAATTAACACGCCACCCTTGATGCCAAGCATTTTACGCGTTTGTATAAAGTCTACGATTTCTTTGGTTGAATTGACGCTAAGCGGGGCGGGGATACCGCTGTCGCACGACCAGAAGGCGGGTAAGTTTTTCTGTCCATAGGCAATAACCGGTACACCAAGTGTTTCTAACACTTCCAGTGTTTTTGGAATATCCAAAATGGCTTTGGCGCCAGCTGATACAACGGTTACTGGCGTGATGGCCAGTTCTTGCAGGTCAGCGGATATGTCGAATGTATTTTCCGCTCCTCGATGCACACCGCCGATACCACCGGTGGCGAATACCTCTATGCCTGCAAGGTGTGCGGCAATCATAGTTGCCGCTACCGTGGTTGAGCCGGTGGCTCGTTGCGCGATGGCGAAGCTTAGGTCGGCGCGCGATAGCTTAGCCGCACCAGTGGATTGTGCCAATGCATCGAGTTGCGCATCATCAAGTCCAACTTTTAATTCACCATTGAGCACAGCGATGGTGGCTGGTGTTGCGCCGGCGGCTATTACCTTTGCTTCAACGGCTTGTGCTGTTTCTAAATTTTGTGGATAGGGCATGCCATGGGTGATAATGGTGCTCTCTAATGCCACTACCGCCTTGTTGCTTTCAATCGCGTGTTTTACGTCGGGAGAGGCTGAAACTGATGGATGCATAATTATTAAATTCGCTTACCTTATAAATAGTTAGACTTGCGGTGGTTCCACATCGCCGCTCAAGACCGCGCGCGCCGCATCTAATCCGGCTGACGCAACTGCTTGGGCCAAGCTTTGCCCTTTGATTATCTGCACTATGCTGGCGGCCGCCATGGCGTCCCCAGCACCGTTTACGTTTTTCGCGATGTGAATTTGAGGTACATCAATAATGGTGCGTATTTGCCGATCTTGTACCAGTATCGAATCGCTCCCATCGGTGATAACAAAGCCTGAAAATTGTTTTTCCATTAGAGCGTCAGCCATCCTATTGATGTCGGATTGCCAATTCAAATTTGTTAACGCAGCAGCTTCGCGCCGATTGCACAGCAGCACATCCACCTTGTCGGCTGTGTCGAGCCATCGCACCGCCTTTGCAGGGGACACGGCAAGTGCATAGATCGGTGGTGGTGTTTTGTAATGAGTTTGCAGTGCTGTAACCGTGTCAGATAAACAATTGGCCGACAAATTCGCATCTAACAAAAAAGCACTGGGTCGTTGTTCGGGTAGGCGCTGCTCGATATCGCTCCAGCGCATTTTTTCGGCCAGTTGCGCATCGGCTAAACCAATATACAGTTCGCCATCGGGATTGAGTACAGCGGTGTAGCGATCAGACGCTTGCCCACTCCAAACCACCAATGCCGATGAAATAGCCCGTTCGGCCAGTAAATGGGCGAGCAACTGGCCATGAGAATCGTCACCGGTACTGGCAATAAGCATGACATCGAGTTGTTGCGCTGCGACTCGCGCAACGTTGGTTGCGACGCCACCTAGCCTGTGTTGCCACTTGACTGGATTTGAGCTGCCCAGCTTGAGATTTTCCGACGAGATTGCAATATCATCCACCAAAAGTCCACCGATAATCGTCAGGTTAATGGTGTTGTTATCAGGTGTTGGCATGGCCACATCTTACCCTATTGATGGCAGCGAAGTTCATGAGTGCAATGCCCCATTTGGCGATATCAAACCGCCTTCGTTCTACGCCTTTTACCAGCCGTGTACAACAACACGGTGTGAAAGCGTTCACCGTTTATAACCACATGTTGCTACCCACCGAATTTGAATCGGTGGAAGCAGACTACTGGCATTTGTGCGAGCACGTACAAGTGTGGGATGTTGGGGTGGAACGCCAAGTGGATATTAAAGGCCCTGATGCGCAGAGGCTGGTGCAATGGATGACACCGCGAGACATATCTAAGGTTGTGGTTGGGCGGTGTGTTTATACCCCGCTGGTTGATGAGCATGGGTATTTAATCAATGACCCGGTTGCGTTGAAGTTAGCCGATGATCACTGGTGGTTATCCGTTGCTGATTCGGATGTATTACTGTGGGCCAAGGGTTTGGCCACGGCAGGTAAATTAGACGTAACGGTACATGAACCTGATGTGTGGCCGCTGGCGGTGCAGGGGCCTAAAGCGGATGATCTAATGGCGCGCGTTTTTGGTGATGAGGTGAAAGATATTCGTTTCTTTCGTTTTCGCTCAATGCCATTTGAAGGGCATAGTATGAACGTTGCGCGTTCGGGTTGGAGTAAGCAGGGCGGATTTGAAATTTACGTTGATGATGCCAGTGTGGGAATGAAACTATACGATGCCTTGTTTAGCGAGGGCGAAGATTTAAACGTCCGCCCAGGATGCCCAAATTTAATTGAACGCATGGAGAGTGGTCTGTTGTCGTTTGGAAACGATATGACGATGCGGCACACGGTGCTTGAATCAGGATTGGATTCGTTTTTCGATCTTGATGTTGATACCGACTCTCTATCGATAAGCGCGTTACGTCAACAAAAGGCGGCAGGTTTAGACCGGCGTATACGTGGGTTGGTATTGTCCGCACCTGCGGGTGCCAAGCCGGTTGCGATTGATCCGATTAACAGCTTTGTTTTGAATAAAGATGGGCAGCCTATTGGCAGACTCGGGACACAAGCTTGGTCGCCTCGCTATCGGCATCAGCTTGTAACCGTTATGATGGAGTCAGAGTTCTTTGATGGCAGTGAATCAATTGAGATTCAATTGTTGGACGGTACCTCGGAGAGTGCATTGATAATGTCCATACCCTTCGACTTTGCCGCTGCCGGTATAACGTAGAAAAATACGACTATGACGACGTTTAAAAAAATCGCTGTGATTGGTGCAGGCACCATGGGCTCGGGCATTGCTGGGCAAATCGCCAATGCAGGGTTGGAAGTATTGTTGCTCGATATTCCCGGAGAGGGCAGTGCTAATGAAAGAGCCGAGCAAGCAGTCGAACGATTAATAGCATCAGAGCCTCCGGCGTTAGTGCATAAACGTTGCGCCAATAATATAAAAGTGGGCAATACACGCGATGATTTTGCTCAGTTACAAGATGTCGACTGGATTGTTGAAGCGATTGTCGAACGGCTCGACATAAAAAAAGAACTCTATGCACGACTTAACGATACGATTAAAGACACTTGTATCGTCACCTCCAACACATCGACTATCCCCATCTCATTGCTTGTTGAGTCAATGCCAGTTGAATTTCAGCAGCGCTTTGCAATAACGCACTACTTCAATCCTGTTCGCTATATGCGTTTGTTGGAATTGGTTCGTGGTGAACACACGCATCCTGATGTAATTGCGAAGTTAGCTGACTTCAATGATCGTGTTATGGGTAAAGGGGTTGTGCAGTGCGGTGACACGCCAGGTTTTTTAGGAAACCGGATTGGCGTATTTGCTTTGCAAGTAGGCATCGATGAGGCGATAAAAACCGGTATACCGATTGAACACGCCGATGCCCTAATGGGCCGGCCAATGGGCATACCTAAAACGGGTGTGTTCGGTTTGTATGACCTAATCGGTATCGACTTAATGGCTGATGTTGTGCGCTCTTTGCGCAGCATTCTACCTGAGGGTGATGCCTTTCACGCCGTGGGTGCCGAGAATGCGTTGATCAATAGCATGATTGATAAAGGCTTTACCGGTAATAAAGGCCTGGGTGGGTTTTATCACTCAATTGATGGTGTACGCCAGGCAAGAGATCTTGCTACTGGTGCGTACCGCGAGGCTATTGCACAGCTGCCAGACCGGGCCGTACTGGCAGCGGCCGCACAAGCTGAACAACAAGAGGCTTTAGTTAATCTCATTGAAGGTAACGATCAAGACGCGATGTTTTGCCGGCATGTGTTGGGACGCGTTTTAGGCTATGCGGCAAGTTTGCTTGGTGATGTAACCGATTCACCGCAAGCTATTGATGATGCGATGAAGCTAGGGTTTAATTGGATTCGTGGCCCGTTTGAAATGATCGATGCCCTAGGCGCCACTACTGTCGCAACTTTGCTCGAAGAACTAGATCAGCCGGTTCCTGCAGTGTTAACACGCGGGGCGCCGTTCTATCAGTCGGTAAAGGGCGAGCTAAAAGTGACGCACGCTGATGGCTCGAAAAACCCAATCGACTTACCGCAGGGTGTGGTTCGCTTTCATCTACTCAAACAAACGCTTAAACCGATCGCCAGCAATCGAGCTGCCAGTTTGTATGTCATTGATGATGACTACCGTTTAATTGAATTTCACAGCAAAGCTAACGCGCTCACCGATGAATCTATGGCCATCGTGCAACAGTGCGCTGAAGATCACGGTCGAGGAATATTGGTTCACAACGATGCACAACACTATTCTGCTGGGGTTGATTTGAACGCGTTTCTTGGGTACATCGATAATGACGATTTTGCCGGCATGGATGCGTTTCTACACCGATTTCAACTAGCGGTCAAAGCATTAAAATACACACCGGTTCCCGTAGTGGGTGCGCCCTCGGGTTTGTCGCTAGGCGGCGGCTTTGAAGTGTTGTTGCATTGTGACGCATTGGTTGTGCACAGTAATTCGGTCATGGGTTTAGTTGAGTCAGGTGTTGGTGTATTGCCCTCAGGTGGCGGTGTTAAAGAGACGTATCTACGCTGGTATATGAACTCGGGCAATTGGGAAGAGGCTGCTTGGAAAACCTGGATGAACATTGGCTATGGAGCTTCTGGTTCATCCCCTGAGATCTCGGCCAAGCTGTGTTACTACGATGAGGTGCGCGATGAAACTGTCATCAACCGGGATCGTTTATACACTGCGGCATTAAAAAAACTAAAAGCCTTGGCTCCCGGGTATAAACCGCCTACCGAGTCGCTGATCATGCTCGCCGGTGGCGATTGTATAGATCAGATGACAGCGTTTATGGATAAGGGAATAGCCAGCGGTGATTTTTACCCGCACGATAAAACCGTAGCAATGCATATTGCCAATGTTGTTTGTCACGAGAAAGGTGAATCAACAGCTGTAACTGAAGATGATTTGTATGCTCGTGAACGAGAAAATTTTGTCAAACTAGCGCAAACACCACAAACACGTGCTCGTATTCATCATGTGTTGCACGTGGGTGGCGCGTTACGTAACTGAGAATCACTGTGACCGATAACTACCAACCGCAACAAGCTAATCATGTGCCATTAACGCCACTGTCGTTCTTGCACCGCACAGCTGATGTTTATCCTGATCACATGGCTGTCGTTTATAACGATCGCCAATACACTTGGGCCCAGTCCAGAGATCGTTGCTGTCAGTTGGCCAGCGCATTAAAAAGCATTGGTATCCAACGTGAAGATACGGTTGCGGTGCTTGCGTTCAATACGCCTGAGCTTTTCGAAGCGCACTTTGGTGTGCCCATGAGCGGTGCGGTACTCAACACGATTAACACACGACTAGATGCTGACACCATCAGTTATATTCTTGATCACGGAAATGCTAAAGCATTAATCGTCGACACAGAATTGCTGCCCAGCGCTTTGGATGCTATAGCCGCGCGCGGCAGTGCAATGAAGGTTGTTGTTATCAACGATGCAGCTGCCCCGGCAACGGATGTAAGCGTTGATGGCTCAATAGACTACGATGCATTTATCAGCGCAGGCGATGCCAACGACAAAGGTGAAATGCCTGAAGATGAATGGCAAACATTGGCATTGAACTACACCTCTGGCACAACCGGCCGCCCAAAAGGTGTTTTGTATCATCATCGTGGCTCATACCTTATGTCGATGGGGACGGTGATGGGTTGGGCGATACCTAGGCATCCGGTGTATTTGTATTCAGTGCCCATGTTTCACTGCAATGGTTGGGGTCACGCTTGGACGATGGCGGCCATGGCTGGAACGGTCATCTGTTTGCGCTATGTCGACCCTAAGAAGATGTTCGAGCTTATTGAAGAACACTCGGTCACACATTTTGGTGGCGCGCCTATTGTATTAAACATGATGGCAAACGCACCAAAAGCCGATCAGAAAACCTTCGATCGAACCATTGAGGTAATGACGGCAGGCGCGCCGCCACCGGCTGCGGTGATTCAACGTATGGGTGAGTTTGGTTTTAATATCATGCACGTCTATGGTTTAACTGAAACCTATGGCCACGTCTTGCAAGCAGCACCGCAATTACACTGGTCAGATTTATCAGCGGCAGAGCGTTCTGAATTAGTTGCCCGTCAAGGTGTGCGCTTTCCCATGAATGAAGCTGTTGATGTGCTGGCCGGTTCTCCGCCCAAGCCGGTTGCACATGATGGTGAGCAAATGGGCGAGATTGTTTTACGCGGAAACACCATCATGAAAGGCTATTTGGCGAATGAAGAGGCAACGTCGGAATCGTTACGTGACGGTTGGTTTTGGACCGGTGATTTAGCTGTTGTCCATGCTGATGGCTACGTGCAAATAAAAGATCGCGCAAAAGACATCATCATTTCAGGCGGTGAAAATATCTCATCGGTTGAAATAGAAAGTGCCTTATACAAGCATGAGGCCGTAGCAGAAGCGGCCGTTGTGGCCATGCCGGATGAAAAATGGGGTGAAACGCCGTGTGCTTTTGTGACCTTAAAACAAGGCGCCACAGTGACGGAAAGCGAGTTGATTGATCACGTCGGTAATACCATTGCGCGTTTTAAGCGGCCCAAGAAGATTGTGTTTGGCGAACTGCCCAAAACCGCTACCGGTAAAATTCAAAAGTACGCTTTGCGTGAACAAGCACGTGCTTAAGCACGCATGCGCTCACCGCTAGGGTCGAACGGTGGCTCGTGCAGTAGGCGAGCCGCGCAGCGCTTACCTAAAATTTCTACTTGTAAGCCCGTGTTCGAATCGCTTGCAGCTAACTGTGCCGGAATATAGCCCTGCGCCAAGGATAGCTGCACGCTGTGTCCATACCCACCTGAGGTTACCCAGCCAACCACTCGCCACTCGCCATCGATCTGTGCGGAGGGCGCTGGGTATTCCTGACCTTTGTCATCGAAGCGTTTGGCACCGTATCCGTGGGATTTACTCACACTGTTAAAATCCTTAGCGCCGCATTTAGCCCATATCGGTTCATCACCCATGACATCAGTATTCTCTGTATCAATTGCCAGGGATACGCGTTTTAATTTTGGACCTTGTTCAAATTCCAATTGGGCTTGATCACGGCCAATAAATTTATTTTTGGACAATTTTATAAAACGATCCATATCCGCTTCGAATGGTCCGTAGATTGGTCGCAACTCAGCAAACCAGGTTGGGAAATTCTTCTCCAAGCGCATGCTTAGCAGGGCGCGCATGCCAAAATCTTTAATACCAAACGTTTGTCCCGCCGCTTTAAGCGCCAAATACACGCGACGCTCATAGGTCGGTTCCATCCAAATCTCGTAACCCAAGTCGCCAGAATAGGACAAGCGATTGATCATGCACGGGCAGCCGGCAACGTCGGTTTGACGAAAGTCCATAAATTTAAAATTGGCGTTATCAACCGGTATATCAACTAAGGGTGCAAGCACATCACGTGCTTTTGGGCCGGCGATGGACAAACCCACCATAGTTTGGCCGAGGCGATTGAGCTGCACGCTATGATCATTTGGTAAGTGCTGTTCGAACCAGCGCTGGTGATAGATTTGTGCACCGGATGAGCCCCACATCATGAAGTCATTGTCGGCTAGTTTGGCAATAGTAAAGTCGCCAATCAGTTTGCCAAAGTAATTGAGCATCGGTGTTAACACAACACGCCCAAACCGCGGCATGGTGTTAGTCATAAGTTCGTTTAGCCATTGTTCGCTGTTAGTGCCGGTGATGCGGTATTTAGCAAAGTTGGCAATCTCTGTGATGCCCACAGCTTCGCGAACAGCTTTGACTTCGTTGGCGATGTGTTCAAAGTCGTTTGATCGATGGAACGACAATTCGTCCACAGCTTCGACGCCCTTGGGGGCAAACCAAAGCGGTGTTTCTAAGCCCCAGGTATCGCCCATAACAGCATTGTTTTCACCTATCATTAAGTCGTAGAGCGGGGTGGTTTGTTGTGGGCGACCTGCCGGTAATTCTTCGTTAGGAAAGCGAATAGAGAAGCGGCGTGAATAGTTTTCTCGTACTTTTGCATTGGTATAGCGCATAGTGGTGAAGTCGCCAAAGCGCGATACATCCATGCCAAATACATCGTGACCTGGGTCACCTTCGATAATCCAGTTCGCTAACGCCAACCCAACACCACCACCTTGACTAAACCCCGCCATGACTGCACAAGCACACCAAAAATTTTGTAAGCCTTGCACCGGGCCTATAAGCGGGTTGCCATCAGGTGCGAATGTGAAAGGCCCGTTAATGGTTTGCTTTAAGCCCGCTTCGGCAAAGCCTGGAAAGTGTTTAGAACCAAGCTCAAGGGATGGGCCAATACGGTCAAAATCGGGTGTTAAGAGTTCATGTCCAAAATCCCATGGGGTGTTTTGCGGTGACCATGGCTTGCAGGCTTTCTCGTAAGTGCCTAAGGCCAAACCATTGCCTTCCTGCCGAGTATAAATTTCAGCCTTAAAATCTATTACGCCAACCAGCTCTTGCCCCGTGGTTTGATTGAATTCGACCACTTGCGGGATGTCGTCGGTGATCATGTACATATGTTCCATCGCCAGCACGGGTAATTCAATACCTACCATGCGGCCGACTTCACGCGCCCAAAGACCGCCTGCATTAACGACGTGCTCGGCACGCACAGTGCCTTGCTCGGTAACAACGTCCCACCCTTCATTGACTGGGTTTAATTCGACAACTCTATTGCGTAGAATAATGTTAGCACCAAGTTTTTGAGCAGCCTTCGCGTAAGCGTGAGTAGTGCCGGATGGGTCGAGATGTCCTTCAACTGGGTCCCATAAGGCACCAACAAAGTGCGACTCGTCCATTAACGGAAACATGGCTTTTGCTTCTGATGGCGTAATGATCTCGGTCTCCATGCCCAATGCACGGCCTGTGGCGTGCACGTAGCGCAAGAAATTCATTCGTTCTTCGGTGTCAGCCATCATCACACCACCGGTTAAGTGCAATGAACATGCTTGACCAGAAATTTTTTCTAGTTCTTCGTATAGTGAAACCGTATAGGCCTGTAATTTAGCTACATTCGGGTCGCCATTGAGTGTGTGAAAGCCACCGGCTGCATGCCACGATGAACCACTGGTGAGTTCCGAGCGTTCAATCAACAAGACATCGGTCCAACCGGCTTTGGCCAGATGATAGAGAACCGAGCAACCAACCACGCCGCCACCAATAACTACAACCCGCGCCTGCGTTTTCATAGTGCTACCTTAGATGATTTTGTTATGTATTTCTGTACGAACCACTTGACCAAATTAGTTAAGTGGTATCGCGTTATCGTCCTTACCAGTTTGGTAATGAGTCGACAGTTCTTCGTACTGTTTAATAACTTTTTCTATTTTTTGCAGCCGCTGCGTTCTCTCAATCTCGTCCAAGTCGTTAACCAAGCGACGAATGCCAAAGCTATCCCAAAATGCATTGCTGCTGCGGTACTCGCCAGGATTTACATCGAACACTTCTTTTAATATTTTTAAATCGTGCGGAATGGCAATGGCATCGCGCGAGTCTTCATGGCTAAACAGATAGAAAAAGTTATCAAAACCTGCCCAAGTAATCGCCGACATACATAAGCTACACGGTTCATGCGTAGATAAAAATATCAATTCTTCGGGTGCCGGGCGGTCGGTGGCGCTAAGTTCATGGTAGCGTTTCAATGCATGCATTTCTCCATGCAATAGCGGGCTTTCCAATTCGTTATTGGTTTCAGCCAGCAATAGCGATAAATCCGACTTGTGCAACAGTGCTGCACCAAACACTTTATTGCCTTGTGCAACACCGTCTTTTGTTAAAGGTAAAATATCGTTATCGATAACTTCGAGCAATCGATCAATAAGTTCAAGCGTGGGGGTTGGGCGAGCCATGCAGATTGGTCCAAATAAAGTGTTGGTTATAGCCTAACGGATCTAGTGTGGGGGCGTCAGTCTCCATATCGACTCCGGCATGCCAGCTCGAGCTTCAACGGCGGCGAGGCTTTCACGGCAGCATTCCAGGCTATGCGCAGTCGCATGCACAACCGTTGTTGGGTTTAGCACAATGGCAACGTGCCCAGGCCAATAAATCAGATCGTTGAGCCGTTTGTCGGCGTATTCTATTTTAGTGGCACCCTCGCCACTGTAGAAATAGGCAAGCTGATCTTTAGTGTCGCGAGGCAGTGACCAGCCATGTACCATTGCGCTCAGTTGCACAACGCCTGAGCAATCAATACCGGTCGGTGAGCGGCCGCCCCATAGATACGGTGCGCCTAGAAACATGGATTGAGCTGTATCGATAAGGTGGCCAGGAAGCGTTGACTCGAGTGCGCTTGTGTGAGCCTTCCAAATAAAATACCCGTCATGGGTTTGTGCAAATTTTGAGTCTTCCAGGTGTTGCAAACTCAGTTCACTGGCAAAGCTTAGGTGGTGATGGACGCGACTTTTTATATCTGGTTGGCTGAACAGTAGTGTGGATCGAGCGATTACTCGATGGGTGGATTCAGTGCTGTTGTGTTGCAAAAATTGATTTTGCATATGTCCTGTGTAGCCATCGGTCAGCAACTCAATGTAAGACCAGTGTTGGTCAGCTTGTATCACTTTCACGCGCTCGCCAAACAAGGCTTGGCTGGTAGTTTCGGATTCAAGGGCCGCGCTGGCGTGAATATTGGCTGTTTGGGTACCGATGCGCATGTAAAAATGACTCAAGATTTTGCTTAAATGCTGTGCTTTATCGTAGCATGGTAGTGTTGCTTGATAATAATGGTAGTGTTGCTTGATAATATAAGATCGAGAGCTCGAAACCACCCTTAAGTTTTTTCGAATAATACCACGCATGCTAAAAGCCGAAAATATAAAGTACCTTGTTGTGCATTGCGCCGACACGCCCGACGAAGAAGATTTGAGTTGTCGTGATATACACGAAATGCATCTTGGTTTTGGCTGGCATGGTGTGGGGTATCATCGGGTTATTCGTCGCGACGGTACCATCGAACATGGCCGGCCGGATTGTTGGATAGGCGCCCATGTTTACGGTCATAACGAGCAAAGCTTAGGTGTGTGTTTGATCGGGCGTAGTGAATTTAGCGATGAACAATTGCAATCACTCGAAACCGTTCTTAAAGACTGGCAGGTGCAATACCCGAAGGCCACCATTTGTGGCCATTGTGATTTCGATTACACAGAGAAAACCTGCCCCAACTTTGATGTCGCCGCTTGGTGGTCAGCTCGTATTACATGAGTCAGAGTCTATTAGCCATCGGTTTAATGTCAGGCACCAGTGTCGATGGAATCGATGCTGCATTGGTACGAACAGATGGTAACAGCCTAGAGCGTGTAGCAACCGTTTCATCAAAGTATCGTCGTGCGACTCGTGATGCCATATTTAGTGCCTACAAAAATCCTAATGAATTTCTACAGAACAAAGCGACAGTTCAAGACCTGTCAATGGCCATTGCTCAGGACCACGCAACGGCGGCGAATCAATTAAAAAGCGCAACAGACAAACCCGTGCAGTTAATTGGTTTTCACGGTCAAACTATTGTGCATGAACCGCTGCAGGGTAAAAGTGTTCAGTTGGGCGATGCTAGAACGCTTGCACAATTGACTCAGGTTGATACGGTGCACGACTTTCGCGCAAACGATCTGCTTGCAGGTGGGCAAGGCGCGCCGCTTGCGCCTATTTATCATCAAAGCTTAATTGCCTCACTCCAAACCGAGTTACCAGCAGCCATGTTAAACATTGGTGGTGTAGCAAATTTGAGTTATTGGGATGGTTCTACCTTGATTGGTTTTGATACCGGCCCTGGTAATGGTTTGTTAGATCAATATATGCAACTGAATTTAGGCCAGGCCTTTGATAAAGAAGGTGCGTTGGCTAGACAAGGTCAGGTTAACCAAGCCCTGGTGGACGACTTCATGCAGCATGCTTTTTTTAATAGCGCCATTCCAAAATCGCTTGACCGCGCTGAGTTTAATGCGATATTAAAGTCAGACACATTGATGGCTATGTCGCACTGTGATGCCATGGCCAGCTTAACCGCCATGACGGCTGCCAGTGTTGGCCAAGCTATACGCGCTTGCAAGCTTAAGCCGACGAAAATTATCGTGTGTGGTGGCGGCCAGCACAATAAGTCGCTACTACAGTATTTACAGCAGGCGGTTGAATGCCTCGTTTGCACGGCTGATTCTTTAAATTTAAAAGGTGATTACATCGAGGCTGAGCTCATGGGCCTGTTAGCCGTACGCCATCAATATGCTCTGCCGTCTACCTTCCCATCAACAACAGGTTGTACCCACGCAACGGTTGCCGGGCAATTACAACGAGCTGAGTCTAAGTAATGAAACCGATCGATACCCAGCCCTGTCAGGGTTATATTGAAGGTTACTATGGAAATCTACTTAGCTGGGATGAGCGCGCAGAGATTGTGCAACAGCTTCATGCATGCCGTTTGTCCAGTTATTTTTACGCACCCAAAGAGGATGTTTATCATCGTTTTCATTGGCGTGAACCTTACCCTCAGCTCTGGCGTCAGCAGTATTCAGCGTGGGTCGCTAATGCAGATGCATTACACGTGCAAGTCATCGCAGGCTTGGCGCCTGGATTGGATTTCGATTTCAGTCATTTGCCAACCGGTGCTGACTTTGCAGCTTTAGTCCAAAAAGCGAAGCAACTGCTAGACGATGGTGCGCATGCAATAGCTTTGTTGATGGATGATATAAACGCACAATTTCAAGCCAGCAATTCAAAGGCTGAGTATGAAGGGCAGGCACATGCGCAACTAGCCAACGCCTTAGCCGAGGCCATTGATCAGTGCATTTATGTTGTACCTCGAGTGTATGCAAAAGAGCTTGAGCATGAGTCGTTAAACTATGCCGTATCGTTTAGTGCCGAACTCGACCAGGGCCATGTTATTTTTCACTGCGGTTCGCACATTGTTGCACCTTTAGTCAGGTCTGAAGACTACGCCGATTATGCTAGTGCTATTCGTCACCGAATGGTTGTTTGGGATAACTACTACGCAAACGACTACTGCCCCAGACGATTGTTTGTTGGCCCCTGGAGCGGCAGGGCGGGGCTTGGTGATGTGATGCTTAATCCAACAGGCATGCCGGCCACCGATGCCTTGTTATTGGATATCATGACGAACACCATTAACCATGATGATGCATCGTCAGCGTGGAGCCAAGCATTAAAAAAGCATGGCGTGCCTGAGGAATTTGAGCATGTGTTTGAATACTTTAATCATCCACCCTTCGATCATCTTGGTGTTTCATCCTATGAAGGTGAATCCACATTGGAACAACAATTGGCGGCGGTGGAGGCATTGTTGTGGAAATGGAAGACGCCGTTATCCAGGGAGTGGTATCCATACTTGTTTGGTTTAAAGCACGATCTACTGATTAATGCCGGTCAGTTGCCCGAGCTACGCATACGAAAAACCCAACTAACACCCTTGGCTAAGCGACTAAATGCGTCCTGATCCACGCAATTGCATGATGCCCGGAACTATTTACGCTGGGCTGGCTCTATGGATTTAGTGGAATCTTTCCCGCTATCTTTTAACAGTTGAGTTGAAAACGCGCATGATAAACCCTATTAGAATTATGGTTTACAAATGGGCTGGCTCTTGGGGCCCGTTCAAAGTATCAATCCCATGTGGTGAGTGTGCATTAACGGCCGATATCATCAAAGACACGATGGCCAATGAACTCAAAGACATACCCGTTGAGCTTGAGACTCGTGACTGGTTAAGTGAATGGTATCGACCCTTGGTTAAAGGTGGATGGCATGCTCCTATCGTTTTAGTAGAAGGCAAAGTTATTGGCCAAGGAGGTGCACTTAATCGTGGCTTACTAACGCAAGCTGTCGTCGAACAACATGCGAAGCGAACACACATGAACGGAAATCATGTTTTTGGCAAAGAAACCTGCCCACACTGTTTACGCGCCAAGGCCCATCTCGATCGTGCAGGTATCGACTATGAATACAGAGACGTAATCGAAAATCCGCTCGACCTCTACGAAATGTTGGCACGCGTAAAGCCGATTGTGGGTCCAAAAACGCCGATTACGGTGCCGCAAATCTGGATTGATGGGGAGTATGTTGGTGGCGCAGATCAGCTAGCAGCGATTGTAAACGAAGAGGTTGAACCGAATCCGGATCGTGGGCAATGCTCCATCTCACCGGCAAAGGTGGCGTAACGTCATTGTCATCTGAATTTCTGTCTAACAATATTCTCGATGAAATTGCGCAAGTCACTGGTGCTAGTGGGGTGCGTGAACGCCAAACCTTGCAAGAGCTGTGGAGTGGTTATGGCGGCATCATCCAGCTAGAGCTAGACGGGGCCAACGTTTCATCGCTTGTTTTAAAACTGATTGACCCTCCTGCGCAACCGCAACACCCACGTGGTTGGAATACCAACAGCTCTCATCAACGTAAGTTACGCTCGTATCAAATCGAAACGCATTGGTATAAGGCTTATGCACATCAGTGTGATGCTCATTGCGCAGTGCCTAAGGCGTTGGCAACAGGCAGTGAGGATGCTCTGCGGTGGATACTAATGGAAGATTTAAACCAGCAATATCCACGACGTTGTCAATCATTATCTGTTGGTGAAGCTGCCGTTTGCCTTGAATGGCTAGCTGCATTTCACGCACAATTTTTCGCACAAGCACCGACCGGGCTTTGGCCAGTGGGAACTTATTGGCATCTTGATACCAGAACCGATGAGCTAAACGACATGCCTGTGGGTGCGTTGAAAACGGCAGCGCCGAAATTAGATGAGCGATTAAATTCGTGTGAGTATCAATGCCTGGTACACGGTGACGCAAAGCTTGCTAACTTTTGTTTTAGTGAAGATAAAACCCATGTGGCTGCCGTTGATTTTCAATACGTAGGCGGTGGTGTGGGCATTAAGGATGTTGTTTATTTCTTGGGCAGTTGTTTAAATGAGAGTGATATCGAGCACTATGAACAAGCGCTCTTATCAACCTATTTTAGTGCGCTAAAACGCAAGCTCTGTGAATCACAATCTCTTGCTGTATCGAATGAAGACGAGCGAGCCGAGCTCGCCGAAAAAGTTGAAGAATCATGGAGAGGGCTTTATGCCATTGCATGGACTGACTTTTATCGGTTTTTAGAAGGGTGGATGCCTGGCCACACTAAAATAAATCGCTATACAAAAAAACTTGCCGAACGTGCGTACCAACTAATTTAGTGCTTAAGAAATTCAACCGCCCTTTGTACCACGTCATCCGCTGCAATAATGCGTCTGTGACCAAGACCCACTGCTGGCTCGAGAGTAGCATCGGGGTTTAACCGTTGGATTGATTCGCTTTGCGAAAACGGTACTTCTTTATCGTCGGGTGCGTGAATAAGCAATAACTGCTTTTCAATGGTTTGTAGTTGCGCGCCAGTGGAAAAGTCGTCTGTGGTTTTGCCGGTTAGTTGAGTGACTACTCCGTGCAAATGTGTATTGGCTTTTTTACTCAAACCAACCATGGTAGAGAAGTCGTCGAAAATTTTACGCATGGAGTCTGGTGAGCTGATTAGCACCAATTTTTCCACAGCCAAGCTCGGGCGATCTGGAATGGTGCCGGCTAATGTGGTCGCCATCACCGCGCCACCCAGTGAATGCGATAAAGCCATTTGAAAATCACCCAGCTTATCTTTTACAGCGTGCAGTGCAGATACCGCTAAGGGTAAATGAAAGGTACGACCTGATGATTGGCCGTGACCGGGAAGATCAATGCTGATAACCCTGAACCCTTGATCAAGTAGGGGTGGTACGAATCGACTCATGAAAAGTGAATGGCTTTGCCAGCCATGCACAAGCCAAATAGTTTTAGCAGGCGTTGATGTTTGCTTCGGCTTGAATTCGAACGCTGCAACTTTCCCACCTGAGTAGTCAATATCGTGTTGAGTTGCATCGATGAATAGTTGTTGTGCTTTTTCAAGTATGGCGTGGCGGTTAGCTGACTTACTTGAGGGTTCAAACGTTGTGCAAAATAAGCGAAAGGCCAGTCGGCCAGAAAGACCAGGTGCAACACGTGAAAAGACGCCGAAGAAAGTTCGAATTATCGATAAGATGGATTTGTTCACTCAATAAATTTAGTCAAATAACAGTAGGTTGTTTTTAGCCTGCGTGATTGCCGCTTCACACTGCGTGGATTGAATCTGTGTATTTTCCGGTGAGGTTCGCGCTTGCATTAGATTGTTTTCAATACGATTATGCTCGCCTGAATTACTTAATACATGAAATAACTCATGTGCGAGTGCGATACCTGCATCTTCGATATTTTCCATTAACCATACACTATCTTGTAGCCAAGGTCTGCGTCGCGTATTGCCTCGTCCAAAAGCGGCGCCATCGGTTGGTCGCAGCATGTGGGTATCGCGCGCAAAGAAAACTTTGATCGGTTTGAATTCGCTGTCATTCTGTAGAGCACTTAGCAGGGTGCGAGACGGGCCGGTGGCTAAATCTTGTAGATATTCAGGCACAGAAATTTTACTGATCGTGACCGAGTTAAACGCAATTTGACATTGGTTGAGTATGGCCTCAGCCTCCAGAATGCTGCTGTTGACTTGTTCGGTAGACCAGGCATCGTGTAGTACAAACACACTCAAAGGTAGTTTGAACGAACGCAGTTGTTTTTCATCAAGCAGGGGCTTATCACGCGCTAGCGTTTGTACGCCAATGAGTTCAAGTTTTAACTCATCACTGGCTAAAGGGTCGGCAATGTATCCACCGCCAACATAGCGAGCGCTGCTGCCATCAGCATAGCGACGAGCAAATTCCGATATCAGTTCTGGCGCCCGCCACGTTGGGTTTTGTTGTAGCCAGCGTGCAGCCATGGCCAAGGCGCGAGGCACGGCATAGCTTGAACCGGAAACACTTACCTTCTCTCCGCGAAAATTGGAGGTGTTGAGCTGCTCTGCTGGTAGCATGTAGTCAACATGTGTACGTCCCCAATTGACGCGTTCTGCTGGTACGACAAAATCGTCAGCAGAGGTAACCACCAACAGATTGGGAAGATCGAGTGCGGCAGGGTACACAGGCTGTTGATCGATATTGCGTCCGTTGTTGCCAGCAGAGGCAATGAATAAGATATCTGGATGTTGCTTTGCCGCTGCTTCGAAGGCGCGCCATTGATCGGGTCTGTTTCCGCCCAATGGAATTCCAACAATGCGCACATCATTCGCTGCCGCATGTTCAACCAATGCACTCATGCGTGTCATGTCAGGTCGAGGGTATCGATAAGGGACCAGTTCTACATTGGGTGCTTCGGCCAGTAATAAGGATGCGGTTGCAGTGCCGTGTCTGACAATATGAAACGCCGATGAGGAAAAATGTGCATCGAAGGGCTGCTTATCATTTTCCCAAAAGTCGTAGCCAATCAGTTCGCCGTCATCATTGCGTGCCAGTCGATTGTTAATAGTCGGTAGCGTGTAATTGACACCCGCGTCTACCATTGCAACACGAACGCGATTCGTATCATCGTCGGTAAGCTGTGGGGCAGGCGGGACTTGCGGGTTTAGCTGTTCGCGTTTTACAACCTCACCAGTAGCGTGGTCGATAATGTGTAGTTGTGTGGCTTGCTGTTCGTCGTTGTAAACGATGCGGCGTTGCTGGGATGGCTCGCAATCGCCGTTAAGTTGCCAAAAGTTGCGCGGACGTTCATCTTTAGATGTGGTGATTTGCATGGCCACCAAATCGTCGCCAGATTGAATGGAAGTCCAAACAATCTGTGTACCGTCTTGTAAGCTGCCTTGCAAACGCTTGCCGCTTTGTCCGCGTGGGTTTTTATACGGCTTGGATTGCACGCTTCCCGCGAGCAGTACATTGGCATTTTGACTGTGCCAATTGGGTAAACTTGTTTTACTGATGGTTTGACAACTAGCGATCGCGGCGTTGGTGTCGCCATCGTCAGCGCAGAGCGTGCCTGCGCAGCAGAAGCTGATTGTCGCTAAGATAAAATGAAAACGCGCTGCCAATGTTTACACCTTTATATTTTTATCGAAAAGCCGTTGGTGCTCTACAATCTCTACTTTAACCCATCTGATCTGGCAGATTGCTGCCATTTACGAGCCAAAATACCGTGAATCCAAGTCATTTGTCGATATATTGACGCAAAAAAGCCTAAGACTGCCTGGAATCGCACTTAAACGGTCTTCTGTGGCCATTTTCTTGCATCTTTACGGGCTATCCAGCGGCTAATCCCGACAAAGCGTTGTTTTCTAAAATTACAATTAAAAATCGAATCAAGCCAGGCCGCAGCGCACGCCGCTTAAGGTCTGCGGTGCGCACGCGTTTAAAACCTGCACGATTTAAACCCAGAGCGCTACTTCGTTCAACTCGTAAGGTTACAAAGACACTGTATCGCCGCGCAACCGGTCAGTTTGTAAGAGGTCCACGAACACTTGCGGATAACATTCGCTTCTTTGCCAATCCCGGCCCCGGCTTTGAACATGCCGACCCACTCGATGGTCAGCATATGCCCTCACGGGCGAAAGCGATCGCGTTTTACCTGCCGCAATTTCATGCCTTTGGCGAGAACGATGAATGGTGGGGAAAAGGGTTTACTGAGTGGCGCAACGTGGCACGTGGTACGCCGCGCTATCGCGGTCACTACCAACCTCGAATTCCGCGTGATCTTGGATTCTATGATTTAAACAGTCTCGATACGATCAAAACGCAAAGTGATTTGGCTAAGCGTAACGGCATCGATGCGTTTTGCTTTTACTACTACTGGTTCAATGGTCGGCGATTAATGGAGAAGCCGCTTGATCTTTTTGCCGACTCGGACATTGATCAAGAATTTTGCATCATGTGGGCTAATGAAAATTGGACACGTACCTGGGACGGTATGGAAAACGACGTTTTAATCCAGCAAGATTACCTGGATGATGATGAAGACGATTTCATTGCCGATACAGGTCGCTACATGGCGGATAAACGCTATGTACGAATGAACGGTCAACCCCTATTTGTTCTATATCGTCCAGCGCTTCTGCCAGAACCGAAAAACACGATTGCAAGATGGCGCACTAAGTGGCATGCCATGTTAGGTGAGACTCCGTTAATCATGATGGTGCAAGGCTTTGGTCATGAAGACCCGCGTGAATTTGGATTAGACGGTGCTGTTGAATTTCCGCCGCATAAAGTGTGTGCAGGACTAAAGAATATTAATGATCGGTGCCATGTACTCGATTCAAACTACCAAGGTCTGGTGCGTGACTATAGCGAAGTGGTTGATAAGTCACTTAGTGAGCCAGCACCGGATTTTCCACTGATTAAAACTGTTTCACCGCATTGGGACAATGACGCCCGGCGCGAAGGCTTAGGCATGACTATGCACGGCTCTACACCGGCTATTTATGAGTCTTGGTTAAACGGCGCGATGGATTTTGCCAGTGATAATCCCGTAAACCATGAGTCTGTGGTGTTTATAAATGCATGGAACGAATGGGCAGAAGGTGCGTACCTTGAACCGGATGTTCACTATGGCCATGCTTATTTGAACGCAACCAAGCGCGCCATTAAAGGTTTGCCTGCCACCAACGATGTTGGAAAAATTCTTCTTGTCGGGCACGACGCTTATCGTCACGGCGCGCAAATGCTGTTGTTGAACATCGCGAAAATCTATCGGCACCAGTTCGGCATGGATGTAGTTATAGCGCTAAAAGAGGGTGGGCCCTTGTTACCCGACTACCAGCGTGTAACGCAAACCGTTGTGATGTCGAAATTGGGCAACAAAGGGTTTCAAAAGTTGCTGGCGAAAAACCAGTTTACCGCTGCTATATGCAATACATCGGTGACCGGTGATGTGATACCTAGCTTACGCCAAGCGGGTATCCAGGTTGTATCACTTGTGCATGAAATGCCTAACCTTATTAAAGACTACCAACTAGAGGCGCAGATAAAAACCATAGCCAGCAAAGCCCATCACGTGGTTTTTGCAGCTCAACCTGTTAAAGAAGGCTTTGATGAATTTGTAGACGGCATTGTCGGTTCCGCCATCATTCGTCCACAGGGTACGTATACCCCAGTGAACTTTGATGCAGCTGCACGACAAGAATTACGAGAATCGCTCGGGATTGATGAACAAAGCAAAGTTGTATTAGGGGTTGGCTATGCTGACCTTAGAAAAGGTTTTGATTTGTTTATGGATACCGCCCGACGCACCACGCGCACTGACTCGACTGTGCACTTTGTGTGGGCCGGTGCCTTGTGTTCGGATATGCAGCGTTGGATTGAAACGGATTTCTCACAGCAACACGATCACAATCGAATTCATATTGTTGGCTTTACTGATCGCGTTAAAGACTACTACTCAGCCGCGGACTGTTTATTCTTGCCGTCGCGAGAAGACCCGTATCCGACTGTGGTTCTGGAAGCCATGAATGTTGGTTTGCCGGTTATAACGTATCGCGGTACAACGGGTTTTGACTCTCTTATGCAATCCCACGGATACATCGTTCCCATGGGAGACAACGAACTGTTGGATTCCACCTTACATGAAGCATTGCACGAATCGAGTGATGCGCGTCGTCTGCAACGTATTAGTTACGTAGAAGAGTTTTGCCGGTTTGACGATTACTGCTTTAGCTTGCTGGAGCTAATGCATCCGCAGCTCAAGCGAGTATCGGTGGTGGTGCCAAACTACAATTATGGGCACTATCTAGAGCAACGCCTCACATCAATCTATGCACAGAATTATCCTGTGTTCGAAGTGATCATGCTGGATGACGGTTCTTCCGATGATAGTCTTTTGGTAGCAAAAAACATTGCAGATTCCTCTGAACGTTCGCTACAAATTTTGCAAAATAAGCGCAATAGTGGCAATGTTTTCAAGCAGTGGCAACGTGCTGCTAATAAGGCAAGAGCCAATATACTTTGGATTGCTGAAGCTGATGATAGCTGCGATGCACGATTCTTAAAATCCTTAATAGACAAATTTGAACCCGACACAGCGCTCGCATTTTGTGATTCGAAGCAGATTGGTGTGAAGGGCGAGCACTTATCTAAAAGCTACCAACATTACTTTGCCAATGTTAATGCGCGATTGTTTGCTAAGGACTTCCACCTGCGTGGAGACACATTCGTCGCCGATGCAATGAGTGTCAGAAACGTGATCATGAATGTAAGTGGCGTTCTCTGGGACAGAGAAAAGTTGTTAGTCGCCTTCGCAAACGTAGCAGATGAACTACCCAAATATGAGCTTGTTGGTGATTGGCGAATTTACCTTGAATTGTTAAATAACCCTGAAAATTCAGTGGCGTATGTAGCTCAGGCACTCAATACGCATCGCCGTCATGCAACATCAGTAACGCAGAGCTTGGATATGCATCAGCATGTGGATGAAATTCGCACCATCCACCGATATATAGTCAACGCCGTGCCAATGAATGTGAGTATGCAGTCGATGATGGATGCATATTTAGCCGAGATTGAAGCCCAATTGACGAAACAGCATCGAGTTCTGGATAAGGCTGCCTAAGCTAGTAGTACCTGCTGCTTCACCAGCCTAAGTATCGTAGCGTTTAGTGGTGAGCAGGCTATAAACTAATCGCATTCGATGCGCCACCCCTTTCTTAAAAAAACCACCTTTAAGCATGGCTACCAGCAGTGAGATGCGCGAGCCAGAGAGTTCAAGGTATCGTTGAAACGTGCTTAATAGCTGTGCGTTGTCAGAGCTTATCGCTGGAAAACGGTCAGTTTCATTGATCAACGTATTGATGGCATCCAGTCGGGTATCTTCTTTAAAGGGCAGACGATAGTCGCGGCTGATGAAGCCTTGCACAGATTTACCGCTGAGTATTTTTTTTACACCAAACTTGATTGAGTCGTTTGAATTGCTGGCATTGCTTTGATGAATCCGATAACTCACCATGGCTTGATCGAGTAGAACCCGATGACCAAAGAGCTCAGCAATTACGGCCAGCCAATAGTCATGCACATGCAATTGCGCGGGGAAGGGCAGCGCAAGTTTAGCCAGGGCGCTATTCATTAAAATTGTGTTTCCCATAACCCCATTTTGTCCAAGCACAGTCGCAACCGAACGCTTGTTGCTAATGGTATACCCGCGATACACAAAAAAGGATGGATGCACCAGCTCGTTGCTCGCATCGATCATAGTCAGATCAGAATGTACTAGTACCGGGCTTTGTTTTCCCTTGGTTGCTTCGGTTTCGAGAAGTCGTTTCATTCCTGTTGCAATGCGGGCGCTGTTCCAGACGTCGTCTTGATCGCTCAATGCAATGTAGGCATGACCATCTTCTATGGCTTTGCTAATGGCGGCTTCAAAGTTGGCAACGTAGCCAAGGTTTTCGTGGTTTTGATGTAGCTTTATATTAAGATTTTGGGCGTACGATTCAACAAGACTGATCGTGTTATCGGTTGAAGCATCATCAAAAATATACAGTTCGAGAGGCCATTGTTGTGCGGCTATTGAATCGAGTTGTGCATGCAGATGTTGTGCACCGTTATAGGTGCACATAACCACCGCAACTGTTGCTTGATTGTGCATCAGGGTGTGGTGTGTTGTTGTGCGCTAGCGAGTTGGCTGCGCCACGTTCGCTTCATGTAGCGCACTTCTTTTTTGTGTTTCCATTTTTGCAAAAAGCTACGCTCGTGGCTAAGCCCACGTGATTTGGATTCATGGTGGTATAGTTCCGCATGGGGTGTCCAAATATTTTCAAAGCCTGCTTGCTGTACTTTTAAGCAAAAGTCGACATCGTTGAACGCGACAGCCAGCACTTCGCTAAAGCCGTTGACTTGGTCAAATACCTTTTTACTCACTAACAAGCAGGCGGCAGTAACCGCGTTAACCTTTTGCTCTGATAATAAAAAATTGTTGTCCCCAGTAGCACCTCGTGGGCTATTTTTGTATAAATGCCCGGCGATATTATGCTCGTCGAGAAAAACACCGGCATGTTGAATGGTGTCATCAGGATAATACAACATGGCGCCCACACAACCCGTCGAGCTGCGTTGCATGGGAACAAGCATAGCGTCTAGCCAATCTTTGTGGATGATCTCCACATCGTTGTTCATAAAGCACAAGTAAGCGCCTTGTGCTTTACTTGCGGCCAAATTATTTATCGCCGAATAATTAAATTTGTATGGGTACTTTAATGTCGTAATGGCAGCAAAAGGTGCGGGTGCTTCGCTTGCGAGTTTTTCCAGATAGCTTATTAGCTCGGAATCTGTACTGTTGTTATCGACAATGAGCAATTCAATGTTGGATTCAAAGCCGTTCGCTGTTTCTCGCAAACCATCGATCAGGCGGCTAAGCATGGCCACTTGGTTAAACGTGGGGATGACAATGCTTGTGTGAATTGAGGTTTGCGCTTGCATCAGTTATAAATGCGTAAAATCTACAGTTTCAAATCTTCAAGATAAAGTTGGTATAACTTAGGTTCCATAATGGAATTTACTGGCGAATCCATTTTTGCAATATCTTCAGGAAAGACCATCGCAGCATTCATGACCGATTCACTGATAAAACGCGTTGGCACATTGAATTCAAATGATTCGGGTAAGTCTGAACCCAAGCGAGCCATATGATACCCCCAAATACCGAAGGACGGGATAGAGGTGTGAAAGCTCAATGTATCGTCGTATACATAGTCTAGCGTTTTTTCAATGCTCCAATAGGTCCTGGGGGTGAAAAAGGGGGAGGAGCTTTGGGTGACCACTACGCCGTCATCGGCTAAGCGTTTTCTGATCATGGTATAAAATTCTTTCGAATAGAGCTTATTGATGGCTTCGTTATGCGGGTCGGGCATATCAATGATCACCCGGTCGTAAGCGATACCAGCCTGATTGATAAACGAAAACGCATCTTCGTTGTAAACCGTGAGTTTGTCGCTTTCAAGGCTACCTTGGTTGAGCTTTGCCAACATGGGTAACTCGGCGCTGATGCGCGTCATCTCTGGGTCGATATCAATCAAGTGAATCAGTTTTATATCGTCATACTTTAAAAGTTCTCGTACGGCTAAACCATCGCCACCGCCGAGAATCAATATGTTGTCGCGCTTGCCAGGTACGCTCATTAGTGGGTGAACCAAAGACTCGTGATATCGGTATTCATCACGCGATGAAAATTGTATATGCCCATCGATGTATAAACGGTTATCCGGTGTTGTGTGTGATTCGGTAACCACGATACGTTGATATTTAGTTTGTTTTTTATAAATCACTTGATCGAAATACAAGTGCTTTTCTGCGTAGCTGCTTAGACGCGTACCGAAGATAGTGAACAGAACCAGCATGGTTAAAACCGATAAGCTAATGAACATCATCAGCCTTGGGCGACGCAGGTAATCTTTGAAGAAGTGAACGTTAATAATCGCAGTAAGAATATTGATAAGCCCAACTGCAAAAGATGAGCGAATTAAACCAAGGTGGGGCAAAAGCAACAATGGGAAAGCAACTGAACCAATCAGGGCACCGAAGTAATCCAATGACAAAACGTTTGCGATAGAGTCGCGTGTGCTGGTCTTATTCGACAAGATGCTAGTGAGTATCGGTATCTCCATACCAACCAATGCACCGATGATGAAGATCAAACTGAACATCACCGTTTCATACAAGGCGCGCGTGTAGGGGAAGGTCATTAACAACAACAAACTACAAACACCCCCCACCAGGGATATCGCAATTTCGATAGCGATAAAGTTTTGGATGAGGTTGTCGTTCAGCAGCTTGGTTAAGTAAGAGCCAACGCCCATCGCGAACATAAAGAACCCGATGGTTAAGGAGAACTGATAAACACTGTTGCCCAGAAGATAACTGGATACTGTGCTGATAATGAGCTCGTAGGCGATTCCGCACAGTGCGACGATCATGATCGACAGCAACAAGATGGTGGATTGCTTCGAGGTTAATTTCGAGTAAATATGCACAGGAGTGGTGATCGAGTTGGGTGGCACAATGCAAAACGCCCTCTAGTAGAGGGCGTTAGTTATAACATGTAGCTTAGTACAATCGACTAGGTACAGGCAAAAATGCTTAGAAAACTACTTGCCTCGCGAGTGGCTACCTGAGCCTGCGCGTTGCTTGGCAGACATTTTCGGAGACGCTTTTTTGGCTGCCGGATTGGCGCCTGCCGTGCGTTGACGACCAAGCATACTACCGATCAAGTAACCCATGAGCAGACCGCCACCAGAAAATCCGCGATCACGCACATAGCTTTCAGCCGACGCGACAAGTCTGCCGTTGACTTCGTCTACCTCAACTTTGAACAGTTCATTTTCGCCGCTGTCGGAAAGCTTGTTGCTGTTCTTATCGTCGAACACAGAAAACGAACCATCTTCTTGTGGAGCAACCGCTACCGGGCCTGTGTGAATCGCTGGTTGTGCAGCATTCAAGTTATTCGTGTAGACCGTCGCGAATTCTTCCATTGCGTTTTGTTCGCTGATGTCAGCATCGCTGGTTTCGAATTGAATCAGAGAGTCGGCTGCGATATTCAAGGCTTGATCAAGGTCAGGGACAGGGGTGCCACCGCCGCCACAACCGATCAGCATGATTGAAAGAGAGGACACCAGTGCGGCGATAGCCGTTGAGAGTTTGAATTTTTTCATCGTTGATTCCTTTTCCGGTTGCGATGAGTGTGGATTGCGTTAGATGGTGTATACAAAGTGTTTTTCGTGAATACCATCTTCAAAGTAGTCTTCCAGCATGCCCGCAAAGGAAAACCCTGCTGTTAGAAGTGTATCCGCTATTTGTTCATAATTGTGTGGGAAAGAGAGAAATACGGCACGCCCATCGCGGTTCTGTACATCTTCTACTCCCAGTTTTACATCAGCTACGTCGAATTGACGCTTTGCGTCTGCGTGCCAACCGAAACTGTACGAATCGTCGGTTTCAGAGATCTCGAAGATCGAATTAAATTGCACTTTCGGCTTCTCAGCCGTGATGACAGGGCCACTTGCATCTGCTGAATTAGCCGTCGCAATCCGCATGCCAAGAATAGTCATGGATTCGCCATCGTCGTAGTAGTCGTTGAGCACGATTTCTTCAGTGAAGCCAAGCGATTTGTACAGGTGTAAGGCGGCTGCATAGATACACACCTTGTTGCCAGCATCGTCTTTTTCGGCATAGTCACTGACTTTGATGAACAGTTTTCTACCACCCTGATCGCGCAAGTGGTCGATAAGTTCGGTGATCATTTGCCGCCCCAAACCCTGGTCGCAAAAGTCATCGTGTACGTAAGTCCAGCTCAGCCAGTGCGTTTGATCACAGCCGGGCGGTGTGGCGTAGCCGGTGACGCCTATGATGCGCCCAGCCTGTTCGAGCACGTATTGGTCTTCGATGCCACCGTTGGCCTCAAACGACACACGTGCTTCGGCTGCATCGTCATCGTCGTGTGAGTCGATCACATCGACAACAGCGTCGATGTCGGCGGCTTGCATTGGCCTCAACATTTTCATGCTACAAATCAGCTCAAGTTTCTAGTTGAAAATCTTTGTCATTGCTAGAGCGTGGCGACATGTCGGTAATTTGCCGCCCGCGCATATGTTCATTGACATCGATATGATTGGTTCGAAATGCATCTTTAAAAACGGGTATTGCTCGTTCTGGATCGGTGTCACCACACATAAATATGTCCAATGCGGCGAAATCCCGCTCGGGCCATGTGTGAATACTGATGTGTGATTCGGCCAAAACCGCAACACCGGAAACGCCTCCATTGGGTGTGAAGTGATGCAAATGAATGTGCAATAGGGTAGCACCTGTCTCATCAACCGCGTCGCGCAGTGCCTGTTCTATGAGATTCAGATCGTCCAGGTTCGACGCATTCCAGCAATCGAGTAGTAAGTGCCGGCCTGCAAAGGCAAAACCATGTTCTTGTTTGAAGTGGTCCTTCGCCGCATGTGTGTCGGAATGTATTGGCCAAGACTTGCGTTCTTGTGCATTTTGCTCGTGGCGATCAGGATCCATTTTTCTAATGATTTCGCTCATTCTACTTACTTTGCACTTGGCCATTGGGTTTTCTCATCCCATTGGGATTGCTCATCCTTGAGTGGAACACTATTTGACATAAAAAAAGGTGTTAACACAAGCGCTGATTGCATAACTCGACTTTCGTTAGGCAGTATGACTTGGCGCAAATATTGAACCCATAGAGACAAAAGCTACGAATTGAGCGAATGGTCAATGCTTATTGCATGAACGTAGGCACCAATATTCATTAATTAGTGCCAATTCTTGTACTAAAAGCTAGTCCTAGACAATAGTTAAGTCGTACGTTCTGTAATCATCTGGACGGCCTAAATACATCTCCCACCATCAACTTCCATGCAAACACCGGTCACCATCGACGCCTCATCAGAACATAAGTAACAGGCCGCATTCCCCATATCGTCGGGTGTTGAAAAACGCCCCAAAGGTATGGTCGATAAAAATTTCTGTCGAACTTCGGGTGTGTCTTCACCCATAAAAGATTTTAGTAGAGGCGTTTCCCCAGCGACAGGATTAATGGCATTGACGCGAATATTCATTGGCGCAAGCTCAACCGCCATGCCGCGTGTTGCTGTGATCATCCAGCCTTTCGATGCGTTATACCAACTTAATCGTGGGCGCGGGCTCACCCCACCAGTTGATGCCACATTCAAAATAACACCAGCACCTTGTTCTTTCATGATGGGAATGATGTGTTTGGCAGATAAAAAAACCGATTTGGCATTAACCGCGAACACTTTGTCGAAGTCAGCCTCAGAAACCTCTTCCATTGGCATTGGCTGATGTGTGACGCCTGCGTTATTGACTAAAATATCGATTCGACCAAACGCATTTAGTGTGGCGTCTTTTAATTGTGCTACCTGGATTGAAGATGAGACATCAGTTTGTACAGCAAGTGTTGCCTCACCGAGTTCCGTGGCAAGCCTATTTGCTGCATCAATGTTGATATCAACTATGGCTACACGCGCGCCTTCGCTAACGAACTTACGCACAATGCCTTCACCGAATCCGGATGCGCCACCGGTTACGATGGCGACCTTGTCTTGCATTCTCATTTGCTACCCCAATACGATGTGCGTGTGTGGCGATTCTATAAGAAAAGCCACCAACCCGGAAATAAAAAAGGCTTCATCAAATTGAAGCCTTTGTGTAATTATGATGAATCGCTATTTGCGTTATCTATTTGCGTTATCTACGAGCCAATGCGCTGAGTATTCTTTGCAGCACACCAGCGCGATGCAAGTAATAAAGCATGGTCATGATAGATGTAATAGCAGCAGCCAAGTAGGTTAAAAATGCAGCATTTAATACGCTGCCCGCACCACCGACTTCGGATTGAGACACAATGCCCGCATCAACCATGGCGGTTTTAGCTCGCTTGCTTGCATCCCATTCAACGGGCAGGGTTACCACGGCGAAGGTGGCTGCAACCGCAAATAAGGCGCATCCCAGCAATAAAACCGGCATGCCAAACACAGGCACGAATTGCAACAATAGCCCACCCAACATAATGACAGGCATTGACATCTTGCTGGACAAACTAGTAACGGGTACTAAGGCGGAGCGCATTTTCAACCACGGGTAGCTTTGTGCATGTTGCAATGCATGGCCGGCCTCGTGACAGGCCACACCAATGGCTGAAATAGACCGCGCGTTGTAAACCGGTTCTGACAAGCGCAAGGTTTTTACGCGTGGGTCGTAGTGATCACTAAGACGGCCGGATACTGCTTCAATTTTGCAGTCGGTTACGCCTTGGCGTTCCAGCATAAGTTTAGCAGCCTCGGCGCCAGTCATATTGCGTTGTGTGCCAACGTTTTCATACTTCGCAAACGTTCGCTTTACCATCATCGACGCCAGTCCTGATAGCACCATGCCTGGCAACATCACCATCAGCATGTAACTCATATTCATGCCCATCATGGCAAATACCTCACTCGGTTAAATTGATATAACAATGATAATTCAAGCTCAACGCCAACTTAGGATTGAACTGTAAAACTTTATGCGTTGATACGTGAACTTTGCGTAGACCATGGGGTTACATTACGTAAATTCAAGGGCTGACTCTGCGGCTGACAAGCCATACACCTGTCGCTGCCACCAACATACCACTCCACGCTGCAGGGGCCATTGTTTCATCGATAAAAATCCAGGCCAGAAAAGCCGACATCGGAGGCACGAGAAAAAACAAAGCCGATACCTTGGTCGCCTCACCGTTTCTAATCATCATGATTAAAAGACTAATGGCCAGAATCGAGTTGCATACGACGAGATAAAACAAGGCCAAGCCGAACGAGGGCGTCCAGTTTATCGACATTGATTCGGTAAAGTACGCCAGGGGTAATAAGCACGCAGTGCCAACCAGGTATTGCACAAGGTTTGTGATAAGTGGATGTTGGCTTACACCAAAACGCTTTTCCCATACGGTACCGGCAGTAATGGCAATTAACGCTGAGACTGAAAACATCAATGCAATGGTGCTGGTGAGTTGCACGCCTGAGTTCGCAACGATCACTATCGCTGAACCGATCAAGCCGAGGAGTAGGCCAATCCAGGTGCGTCGGTTAACCGTTTCATCCGACAATAAAGGAATAATGAGTGCCACAAATATGGGTTGTAAGCTGGTTATTAATGCAACTGCGCCCGCCGATGCGCCTGCGTCAAACGCTTTGTATGCCGTGCCAAAGTAGATGACTTGAATCAGTAAGCCAACGAACGCAATATGCAGCCATTCACGTTTGCTCTCTGGTAGTGCCGGCTTAAACAACAAACACAATGGAAAAATGATGACGACAACACAGGCGTAACGTAATGCGAGCAGAGTCAGTGGATCGGCATCGTGTATACCTACTTTGGCAACGGTAAAGCCGCCCGACCAAAGCAGTAAAAATATAATGGGCGCCGCTTTTGTCAGGCTCATTGTGCCGGTTGTCTATGCACGCATTTTCAAGCTACCTCATGCGCAGGCATACCCACAAGCTCTTCAAATACAACCGGATCGGTTGCACCTTCTGTACTGATCACCAAAATACGGCTATCGCTATTCAAACCCATGGTGTCTGCCAACGCCGTGTTGGCTTTTGCCAGCAACAAACCGGATAAGCCCGTCACACCTGATTCGCCAGAAACCATGGGTGTATCACCGCTTGCGCCCTTGGCTAAAAACTGCATTGTTGAAATGGCTGTCTCGTCCGGTATCACTAACACATCATCAATTTCATTGAGCAATGTATTGAACGCGATAATGGACACCTCACCACAGGCAAGCCCTGCCATGATGGTAGCCAAGTCTCCGTGCACAGCTACTGGCTTACCGGCTTTGATGCTTTCATAAATACACGCGGCTTGGTCAGGCTCAACAATGGTTATGCGTGGTTGAGCGTCATTGCTGCGATCGCGCACTCGTCGGGTTATGGCTGCTGCAAATCCGCCCACACCGCCTTGCAAGAATACATGCGTTGGCGCCTGTTCACCCATTTGATCTAAAGCCTCATCTGCCAGCACCGTGTAACCGCGCATCACATCAGCTGGAATGTCGGTGTAGCCAGGGTAGGACGTATCCGATACGACGATGCGGTTGTGCTTTTTAGCTTCTTCATCTGCGATGCGTACAGAATCGTCGTAGTTGCCCTCGATTCTTTGTACGCTTGCGCCATATTGTTCGATCGCGGCTTTTCTTCCTTCGCTCACCTCGGCATGAATGAAAATGATGCACGGGCAGCCAAACTGTTGCGCACCCCAGGCCACTGATCGCCCGTGGTTGCCATCGGTGGCACAAGTCACGGTGATCTCGTTTATATGAGACTTATAATCCGGATTCGACAAATCCTGCAGGGTCACAGATCGACCCAATTTGTTGCTCAAGTGCTTCATTAGTAGAACTGAAACGGCATAGGCACCACCCAGAGCCTTAAAACTACCCAAGCCAAATCGCGGAGCTTCATCTTTAATGTAAATGCTTTGAACACCCACCTGCTCAGCCAGCTTTGTCAGACAAATCAATGGAGTGGTGGTATAGCCTGGCCATTTCACGATGGCATCACGGGCTTGCTGGCAATGATTTGGCGCCAGTGGGTCTGTGTCGGCAACGGGCTTGATGTTCTTAAATTGATTCAAGGTGTGAAGGGTAGGCGCGTCGATATTAATAAGTGAATTAGGCATCAGGTCTGCTCTGGCGGGTAATAACCCTGTCAGATTACCAAATATGGCCTTCTTTTATATAGCCAGAACCCACTACACCTTTCTACCACCTAACTGGACGTGCGCCTCATTGCTTGCCAATATGTTCTCTCGTGTTGAACTAAACTGGTTTATTCGCGTCTGATCCGAAGCTACCAGTAGCTAATGTCAGTACGACGATCAGTACGAACAACTATTTCGAACACATAAATTTACGATTACATAATAATCGAGGAGAAAAACCTATGATGAGAAAACGTATTCTTCAAAGGAGCGCGTTTGCAAGTCTCGTTGCTGTCAGTTTAGTTTTGTCAGCTTGTAGTTCAAATGATGACTCAGATTCAGCCGCAGGCGATACGTCTGAACTGAACCCAAACTTGTCTTCAGTCGCTGTTGCGCTAGACAGCACCAGCACTGTACCGCCAGCTAATGTCGATGGCGCTTCGGGCGAAGGTAGTTTCTCGTTGGATAGCAGCACTGGTGCTTTTGCAGGTTCTGTCACAGTATCTGGCACCACAGGTGTTCCAACAGCTGCGCACATTCATGCCGGCGCGGCAGGCGAAGCTGGTCCGGTTTTGATCGCGCTTGATGCAAATGAAGACGGTACAGTTTGGACAGCTCCGGCTGATGCCACCTTGGATGCTGCCGGTATTGCAGCTTTCGCCGCCGGTGATCTTTATGTCAACGTACACACCGAAGCGAATGCCCCTGGTGAATTACGTGCACAATTGGTCGACACTACTTTGCCAAACGCTGGCACGATCACAATCTCGTTTCGCAATACTTCAGAATCTCAACCAATGACACCGCCTGTTGTGGCTTTGCATAATGCACCAACAGCCGAGAATGGCATTCGTTTGTTTGAAGTTGGCCAACCTGCAATCGATCAAATTATTGAAATCGCGGAAAACGGCAACAATGATCCACTGGTTGCTCTTGCTTTAGCGCAAGTTGAAGCAGGTACTGTTTCTGCGGCAGGTGTTGCGGCGCCAGAACCAGCTGGTGCTTTAGGGCCTGGTGCCACGTCTAGCATTACACTAGATCTTGAAACACCTGATCAAGTATTGAGTGTTGTATCCATGGTTGTTTGTACTAACGACGGTTTCAGTGGTATCGACTCGCGACCCTTGTCTGCAGATGCATCGGAAACTTTCACTGCACCGGTATACGATGCGGGTTCAGAAACCAATGTACTTAGCTTGAACTATTGGGTTCCACCTTGTGGCGGTCCATCAATTGAAGACGGCGGCAACATTGGTGATGACGAGAATGGTTCTATCATGGCTCACCCGGGTCAGGCAGGTTCTGAAGCACCACAGTTTGATTTTCCTGCTGAAGCTGCATTGTTAGAGATTACTGTTACTCGTAACTAAGCAACGTCAAGGTCACTTTAACTTGGTGGCTATTGAAGTAAAAATGGCGCCTTAGGGC
>CALHOU010000012.1 GCA_938035945.1 uncultured Granulosicoccaceae bacterium | reverse complement strand
GGCGTATGTGCTGCACCAAATAGTCCGTCAGTATTAACACAAGGATGAAGCGCCTCAATGGTATCGTTGTCGACAACTTCGTAGGGTATACCGAGTGCTCTGTAGCGCTCTTCATAGGAATGGTACAAAGCACGCTCGCGTGCGCTGGTGGCTACGCGTAAGGATCCGGTTTGATGAAAACCAACGGATTGATCGCTTTCTTGTTCTGCTTGCAAATACGTCTTAATAGAGCCTGCAAACAACTGCGTCATTTGCGCATAAGGACCAAAGTAGGTTGTATTTCCAGCGGCATGCCATGTCGAACCCGAAGTGAGCTCACGCCTTTCGATTAACAGTGTGTCGGTCCAGCCCAATTTCGCTAGCCAGTACAATATGGATGCTCCGACGATGCCGCCACCTATAACAACTACTTGCGTGTCAGTCTTCAAACTACTCTCCATCCACCTGTATGACGATATTACCCATGTGTTGTTTATCAATAAATGCTTGCTGGCCTGCGTGAAAGTCTTTTAATGCGTAAGTTGCAGCCAGAGCTGGGCGTATCTCACCGCGTTCTATGTAGCCGATAAGATCGGTAAAAATGTGAGGTGGAATAACCGTGGAGCCAGTCAGCGTGAGATCATGCAAGTAGAAAGTGCGTAAGTCCAGCTCAACCATGGGTCCAGCAATGGCGCCTGAACAGGTGTACCGCCCACCGCGTTCAAGTGTTTCTAGTAAGGTTGGAAAGGCATCACCCCCAACGATATCTGCCAGCACCGATACTTTATCTTTGCCGGTTAGACGCTTTAAGTCAGCTGTTATGTTTTCCGGGGTTCGTGGTAATAGAAAATCGGCACCCAATTGTTTCAAATCTAGATGCTTTGATTCCGCTGCTAGGCCAATCACAGTTGCACCACGACGTTTAGCTAATTGAATGAGCGCTGAGCCGACACCGCCAGATGCGCCTGTGATGAGTACCGTGTCCTGAGCATCAACATTGGCACGCGTTAACATGCCTTCAGCAGTTGTGTAAGAGCAAGAGAAGGTGGCAAGCTCTGCATCGCTTAAATCAGAGTTGATAACACCAACATTTCTATAATCGATTTTTGTGTATTGGGCATAACCGCCATCGCATTCAGAACCGAAATATCCGGTTGAATCCCGGTTCATGGGGTTGTCCCAATCGCGTAACCAATTATCTGTGATAACACGTCTACCCATGAGTTCATTGTTTGCATTGGTACCAACAGCCACAACGGTACCGCACACATCAGCGCCTTGTATGCGCGGAAATTCTATCGGCGCACCACCCCAAGTGGGGTCTTCGTCGCTTACAGTGTCATAGGCGCCACCGGTTGTGGCTTCGCTAACGGCTTTGGAATACCACCCTGAGCGTGTGTTGACATCGGTGTTATTCATACCGCAGGCACCAACCTTTATGAGCACATCGTTCTCACCAATCTCGGGTACTGGCCAATCCGTATGGTGGACCAAGGCGTCAAGTCCACCGTGTCCAGTTAGGACGATCGCTTGCATGGTATTGGGGATGCTCATTTAGTGCCATTCGTGTTTGTTTTAGGGTTGTGCTGACTGTATCCTCTTAGGCTTTAAACAGCAATCCAAAAGTGGAGCAGTAATGAGTGCAGAATTGTTTGATGAAGATTTGTTTAAAAAAGGTTTAGAGCAAAGAAAAGCCACATTGGGCGCTGAATACGTTGAGAATAATCTGGCGGCGGCAGATGAATTTACGCGCCCGTTTCAGGAGGCGATGACGGCTTGGTGTTGGGGCTTTGGCTGGGGGGACGATGTGATCGAACCAAAAACTCGCTCTATGATGAATTTGGCCATGATCGGCGCTTTGGGTCGAATGCATGAGTGGGAGATTCATTGTCGCGGTGCGATTACAAACGGCGTTAGTAAGGAAGAAATTCGTGCGATTATTCATGTGGTCGGCATCTATTGTGGTGTGCCGATGTCATTAGAATGTTTTCGCGTCGCTCGCCGCGTACTTGAAGAAGAAGGGATGCTCTAGACTGGTTTTGTGTTACTGCTTTAGTTTTTTAGCAATCGACTTTGCAGCATCAAAGGCTTTGCGTCTTATTGCAATTTCTTCAGCTGTGAGTCTGTCTGGATTGGAATAGTCATCCTTCCAAGCGTGGTTGCTTGACCATTCGTACGGCGATTGCATCGTGGTGTTCGTTTGTATAGCGGTCACTGTTAGGTTTAATGCCATGAGAAGTGTTTGGTATTGGCACTCTTTATCGTGAGGTTTGCCAGCCGAATTGCCAAGAGGGAAGTCGTTGAATAAGAAACGTGGAACGCATACGTGTTCAACGATGTCCTTAGCACAGCCCATGATCACTGTGACAATACCGTTGGTTTCCAGGGTTCGCGCGGCAAGCGAAACGGATTGGTGACAAACAGGGCAGTTGGGAACCAATACGGCTATGTCTAGTTGGTCTTGCTTGCACAGGCTGAGTAATTTTTGGCAGTCTGTATCTATTGTGGTCCGTTGCGAGCGATTGGTGGGTAGGCCGAAAAAATGTGGGGCTACTTTTTCTACGACGCCATTATCTGCCGCTCGTTTTAACGCATTGAGCGGAAAATACGCGTTGATGTCGTCGGCTTTGGTGTGATCTCTGTCGATAGCAATGTGTGAGATACGCAAATCGGGTTCAACGTCAGTAGAGGCTGAATACACATCAAAAAACTTTACAGTCGAGTTGTAATCGGCTCCTGGGCCTTGATCGCCTTTGTCAATTTGATAGGGCGCAGCCGTCGTGACGATGCCAACGGTGCATTGGCTTAATGGTTTGGTTAACGCCGTAAACGGCGCATCCGTATTGTGTGCCCACTGATAGGGAGCACCATAGCCTAATGTGCGATAGTAGTGCCGTGTGCGTTTGATATATTCAATGGGTAAATTAGCGTCTTGCATGTGGTTTCTTCCAACGATGCCTTATCAATCATACATACTCTATAATCAGCTTATTCAGGCCTTGTTTAATAGGGCCAAAACTCACCTGAGATCATATTACATTGAAAAAACGCTATTGGATTCCGCTTGTCACACTGGCGTCTATTCCTGTCGCAACTTATCTTTTTTTACAGTCGCCAGTTTTTGGTGCGCGCCCCAGTGCAGAGGATAAGCTCAGGTTTGCAGAGTCACCGGTGTACAACCCGGAAAAAAGTGTTTTTCAAAATCGTCGACCAGACGTACTTGAGCAGATGCGCTCGGATAGTTTTAGTTTTGCGCTGTTAAAAGAATATTTCTCGCAGCGGGTAGATGCGCGCCCAAGTGAGCCCATGCCTGAGCGAGTGCCCGATATGGCAAAATTTCTAGAATCCAGCGGGCAAACCAAATTGATTTGGTTGGGGCACTCTTCATTCTTATTAAATATCAGTGGAACCATCATTTTAGTCGACCCGGTATTCTCTAACACTGCATCACCTTTTAGCTTTACCACCAAGCGCTTTCAGCCTAGCGTAATACCACTAAGCGCCTTACCGGAGATCGACCTGGTTCTAATTTCACACGATCACTACGATCATCTGGATCAAAAAACCATTACCTTTTTTGTTGATTCTAATACCCAGTTTCTTATGCCACTGGGAGTCGGTGTGCATTTAAAGCGTTGGGGTATTTCACCGGAAGTTATGGTTGAACTGGACTGGTGGGAGTCATACCGCTTTAACGATATCGATTTTACAGCCACGCCTGCGCAACATTTTTCAGGACGTACCGGCTTTAACAACGATGAGACATTATGGGCGTCTTGGGTGCTACATTCCATGCAAAGCCGGCTTTTTTATAGCGGTGATTCAGGCTATGACTCGCACTTTAAAGAGATTGGTGAGCGCTATGGCCCATTCGACTTATCGATTATGGAGAACGGGCAATACAATCAAGCATGGGCCAGTGTGCACCTATTT
>CALHOU010000011.1 GCA_938035945.1 uncultured Granulosicoccaceae bacterium | reverse complement strand
AGGCTCCGGTATTGCGTAATTTAAGCGACAAAGTGATTATTAATCAATAATCATGAGCCATACTTCCAACTGAGATCAGATTGATCGCAAACCGCACTCGAGCCAGAAGTAAGGACCGCAACCGGTTACGCTATAACCCTTCCGAATTACCTAGAATAATCGTAAAAGGAGATCCGGGTTTGTTTTTTCTTTTATCATAACTGATGTACATACCCTCTCTATCTCTGATCAAAACGATGTTGTCACACTCCTCTTTCTCGGTGGCAAACATTTGCTGGCAGAACTGCCCTGAGTCGTTGACTCTCCAGGCAAGCTCTTTTAGTTGTCCGGTTTTAGTGATCTTTACTACCTTTCGACCATCCACACCCAGATAATTGAACCAACTTTCATCCGCGCCAACGTATGTAACGCCAGTGTCACCAATAAGGTCATGAATACTAACCACCTCCCCACCATCGGCAATCAGATCTTCTATGGTGGGCGCGACTGGTGCCGTTGCGCATGATGCGATCAGCAACAGCACCACCGATAGTGTTGAAAAGAGCTTCATTAATTTCATTTGGATTAGTGCTCCATTATTGTTGCAAGAATTGAAATACTTATTCTTACGTCTTACTGCTAAATATGGTCAGTTATAAATACTGATGATTTACCTTCATGCCACCGTCTGGCTTCCATCGAGAAAAACGTATTTCACCGTGATCAGGATTAAAGTACCAGGTGCGCACATTGATAGAGCTACCATTCTTGTCAGTGCAGACGACTTTGTAGGTATCCACCGGACCAATGCTCGTTTCGATATTAGCGGTACTTACATTGCATGTTCTTTTATGTGTGTCGCTCTTTCCAACCTTATTGGTTGTTTTGTAACGGTAGGTGGAACTAGCACCGTCGGTCAGTGGCCACAACGAGGGCCCCGAATCTAATAGGGTGCTGGTGGCGGCGCTCCAGTCGCCGGTTCCACAGTTCTCCCAACTGCCGGTACCATCAAACCATGCACTCGATGTTGTCCATTTACACCCATCGTGCATCGTCGCTGAAACCGCTCCGTCGGCGGCCACATCCGTGACCACCCAATGGCCAGGTTGACCCGTCAGCTTGTTAGTGAAATCGAATCGATCGCCGACTTGATGACTCAGCCTATTCATCGGCGCTAATTCAGTTAACACCGCGCTCTCAGGTATGGAAGGTGCGGTAACAGCACACCCAGATAAAAACATCAACGTACCGAGCGTTAGCGCTAAATTTGTTGGTCTAAGCATATCAGTGGTTCCTTTTTACTAGCTATACATGCAAATACTTTCACATCAATGGCGTCGATTTGCATCACCCGCTAGGGGGATAATGTATGCAGAGAGCAAGCGTGAGTGTTCGCACATCTTCTTTCTAAATCTGACTTAAAAACGCACTAATGATGGCTATGTTGTTTCTCTTTTACTGACGAAATGATTTTTGAGTATGGCGCGCAAAGCCTTGAGATATCTGACGACATTAAGATCGAAGAACAGCAGCCGGTTGTGCCAGTTAATCAACGAATGCAGATGGGCGCAGAGACAACAACACCGCGCTATTGGAAATCAGATAAGCGGACCAATATTTATAGCTGGTTTACTGCACACTCTAGTTTGGTGCTACTGGCTACTTTTCATTTTTTGTTGCACGTCGAATCGGTGGCGAGGCTTTGAGTGCAAGCCGAATTAATTGTGATCGATGTTGGCAATCAGTTTTTGACAGGATTGATTTCATTTGTGATTTGATGGTCTCTGTGCTAACGCAGCGCTCATCAGCAATTTGTCGAGTGGACCAGCCCTTAACCGAGTACCCACAAACCAGCGCTTCAGTTTTAGTTAGGCGATACGCCTGTGCAATTCTATCGACATCAATATGGCTGGAATTCTCCGGGTCAACAAGAGTGATTAGCGCCCCCTGAAGGTTTGTTTCAAGCTCAGCTGTGTGGTCTCTGAGCGGCGCGACCTCTATAAGAAAGTCGTGTAAGCCAGAAGGTCGATTAACCGAAAACAGCACCTCTGGAGTTGCAGCTTCGCCGATGGCTGTTGAGCTCGTTCTGGCTATGGCTTGTGAGAACCGAGCTTCAAGTTCTTTGTCACGACAAACGAGTTTTCGATCCGCGCCGAGCTTCACCCCATCTTTGTTTTCAAATATACGGGACGCCTCCTCATTGGCCACGATAATAGTGCCGTTAGGCAGTGCAATACAAATTCCAATATCGATGTAATCAAGTGCCGTTAGTACCGCTTGATAGTTAGATCTAAGAATATCAAAGGCGCGGCCCAGTTCGACTGATTTGGCAACATGCGGTAATAATGCATTTATAAACCGTATTGATTCGTGCGGGATACTTTTATGGCTTTCGTCAAAATGTATAACAAGACTATCAAACCAGCTCTCGTTATTGTTTAATCGCGCCGCGCACTTATGGCAGATACCAACCTGCTCACTAAGAAATCGATAGTCAGGCCTATTCCGAAGATTGGGCTCATCTTTCCAGAACTCAGTATCGAGAATCAATTGCTGGCGTGGCATCGATTCCAACGCTTCCCACACCGGTTTTTCGTATTGTGAAAAGCGTTCATTATAAATTTTAGCGCGCTCCGGCGCTCGACGCCAAATATTACTGAAGTGACCTACCCGGAATACATTCTCATGATCTTTTTCTATTAACAGCAGCAGTGCGCCTTTGGCCCCAATACTGTGTGCAGTGGACTCCAAGGACTCTCCCCATGTGCTGCTATTTATGGCTGCATCATAAATACTCGGTAGATTAACCAACGCTCCATTTGACATTAACCCTACCCCAACTTGTCTCATTAGCTATTTTGGCTTGATGCTACCATAAGAATTGAATGAGTTAAAAAGCCGCAGTTGGCTTTCAGCATCGGCGTGTTTATACATAGCAAGCAATATAACGCCTAATTACATGAGACCGGAAACGCTAGATAACCTCTTTATCCTCATGTTTATTCCATTTGCCTCTCATCTATTTAGCCGATCCTAAAAGACGCAATCTTTAAGGCAAAGAATGCCCATTTACAGCGCTCAAGCGCATGCATGGAGCGCGCTTTGCCAGTCTAAAACCCATCTTAGGTTTGCGCTATGGCTTAACATAACGGACAGCTATAAATCCCGGTCGGGGAGGATCTATCACGAGTACCGTGGGTGTGCACGAGTATGTGTGCATGGTAACAGCCGCTGGTACTGGAACTGTGCGGCTACTGCTGGGTTGCGCAACACCGTTTACCGTTATCGTTGTATCAATCTGTAAGGTATCACCGGTTGAGGTATCACCAAAAAACATCCCATCGCTGGTTCGCCAGCTGTACTTAAGATCACCCACATGAATAGAGCTCGTTGTTATTTGATCACCAGCTTCTACTCGAGAGTACAGATAAGTTTGTCGCAGTGTATTTTTGGCGACACCAGTGTCCAAAAATTCAAGCGTCTGCTTTCCACCCAATTCAACCAATTCCGGGTCGTTTTGTTTTAGTTGTTGCTCCATATACTGGTTATCGAGGACCCACGTACCTACAATACAGGGATCGAATTCGTCTGCTGGCTGGGTCGGATCGATTCCGTTCATCGGCTCAGTAAGCGGATTCATAGCAAGAGTGATTTCGATTTTCTGACCTTCATTAACGATGCTGACTAACGTTCGATGTTCTTCATAGCCAGGCGAATTGACAATGATTCGATACGCACCGCTCATCAAGTAAAGCCTGGTCACGCCAATGGCGTTACCAATGCCAGACTCAATATCATATTTTGCGTTATAAACATTAACAGGTTCGATTGTGATATCGGCATTGCCAATCGGTTGATTGGTCTGACCGTCCACTAGCTCCAGCAGTATGTCTGGATTTTCCAATACAACATCAAATCTACTGTTGAAGTCGGTTCCAGAGATAGGATCATTGAATACCACATCATTGCTGGCGATGCTTAGAGCGGAACCCGGATCCTCCAACATCAAGGTCGCGCTCGATCCACCTGATCGACCGAGCGCAGTATTCCCATTTCTAGTAAACGAAAACCCCTTGGCTTGGTACTCACCGGTAGCTGCAAGCACTTCAATGTCTGTGAATTCAGTAAATGGATTATTAATAGTTTGAACAACAGTGGCTTTATTACCCAGTGCAAACTCTTCTGCCAACTTTAGCGCTGCCGCCGCATTAAGTATTGGGATAGGTGTTTCTAATAATTCTGTACTGCCACTGTTACTGGATTCAGCATGTCGCTCAGTGACAAATTCAGTAGCCGAATTAATCAATATTCGTTTGACCTCCGACGCTGAAAAGTTCGGACTAAGCGAGAAAATAAGCGATGCCACCCCCGAAACGACCGGTGCAGCTGCCGACGTTCCGCCGAATGTGCCGTATCCGTTTGGCCCCTCAATTGATTCGTACCGCGTTGGTGCTGCGATCTGTACCGATTCACCGTAGTTGGACGAAAACCGAAGCCGTCCATCTTCTTGCATTGCCGCAACGAATAAAACATTGGCTATCGGTTCAAACGAGCCGTATTCGGTGTAGTGCGTGGCGGGACTGTGCATGCGCCCATCGAATCCTTTCCCGCCAGCCCCCTTAACCCCATTACCGGCAGAGTTAACGTATAGGATATTGCTCTTTTCGCTCATTGTATTTCGGTAATCACCCGTGCCTTGCAATGCGAGTTTCCTACGTTGAGTTTGAATATCTTCATCATCGATATCTGTGCCCTCCGGCGGCGCTGGAAACAGACTCCATGATGAGTTTATTACCTTATAACGATCATCCATGGATAGACCGATAATGCTTGCTTCTCCAGAGCCCCCTGCTGCAATTGGCGAAACCCAGTTAATCCCACTCATTCCAAAACCATTGTTGGATATAGCGCCGATGGTTCCAGCAACCGCTGATGCATGAGACTCATTACCTGCAACAACGGCGCGGGTACCTACATCAAGCTGCCCCACAAGATCTTCATGGTCAATGAAGAACGTTGGAGTAGATTCGGAAATTGCGATGCGTACGTCTCGGCTGCCGGTGCTGATATCCCATGCCGCTTCAGCGCCAATTTTTTCCAGATGCCAGTTACCTCCACCATCATCAAAACGACTACCATCGTCAGGCGTTAAATCAGGATCATGTACATATTCAGGTCCGGTGACAATGCGATGATTGACACTGGTAATGCCGGATGTCAGTCGCAACGTTTCAAGCGTAGCTTCATTTTGTGTATTGATATCGCTGTACTGCAAAAGCAAGCCCTTTGCAGGTTCATATCCCACTATTGAAAAACTGGGAAATTCACTCACAATTTGTTCCAGCGCTAACTGATCAAGTGACCGTGAATACAGCCAAACTTGATTATTCACGACTGCATAAAAATTGTTCTGATTGATCGAGCCCTCATTCAGCTGTAGCTTATCTTCTTGAAACGGAAAGTTAGGGCTAATATAAAACGAAACTGTTTCAGCATCTGTTCCAGCCTCTGACGTGGCTCGTAGTTGATATCCGCCAGGCACGGTTGGCATAAAAATCACAGAGCCGGCTTCCATACCGGGTGTGAGTACAAGATTAGAACCAACCGGTTGATAGTCAATCGATCAGAAAAATCGCCTAGTATCGTCTCCTGACTGTTGAACAGCGAAAGTGATCTCGGCGTTTAATAAAGGCTCATCAGAAAAAAGGATAGTAGCGTTTTCAATGCCCGAGGCAGGTGGTTGAGTACTAAACGAGCCTTGACTGGTATCGACTGACTGTGAACTTCCACCGCCCGAGCAGCCGGAAAATAACAGTGCAACAATCACTGTGGCTAGCCAGCGTGTAGTTAGCTTATGCGTTGCTTTAAGTAGCATCGAAAGTTCCTTGCTTGTGTTTTTTACCTTTATGGATAATACTAGCCTATATAGTTAAATTACAAATTATCCTGAAGGGGTGTGATGGCCTTTTTGTTTTTCAAAAATAGTAAAAGGCAATGTACCTTCGAACCATCTAACATCTTGAACTGAATCACTTTCAGATAGAACTTTATCAACAGATTCCAACAGTTGAATTAATTCAATTTCTTCTAATTTACCAAATAGTCGATCAAAAAAGCTCAGCTTGCGTTCACAGTGAACAGCCCATATCGGATTTTCGACTTCTGGTAAGTATAGGTAACAAAGAATTGTATAGTTGTAGGAATCAAAGATACAGTTGATCTCGAAAAAGGGTTCCGAGATAATTGGACCAACAATTTTAAAACGTTTTCCTCAAGACCAGACGCTATCATTTGCGCTAAATCTCTACCCGGTATCCGATCCGCATCATTACCGAGACCCGATAGACTAGGAAAGTTAGGCTCAAAATCAGCCAGTATCGCAGCCGTCGTCCGTGTATTCATCTGTTATTGCATCTTCTCTATAGCCTTCACACTTAGCCCAACATTTTTCAAGAAAACACTCTACGCATGTAGACTACAACTTAACAACTGTTTAGCCTGCGCAATCGCTGGTGAATTGCAACCATTGTAATGACATAGGGTATGCCACCTAAAATTATTGCTATAGCCATTGTGCCTATAAGCCCAATGACAAAAGTAGTCAATAACCCAGCCAATGGGTTTCCTCCGGTGAGGACATTGATTAATACGGGTATGCCGGTAACGATAAAGAAAAACAAAACGAGCAATACAACTGGTATGCCGCCTAACCCACCCCTTTTATTATTCATCAGAAATACAGTTCCAATTTTTTTATTCCGATCCACTAAATGCTTGATCAAATCGGATTTAAGTCGAGATTCAACCTATAACACTATGGCGCTACCAGCTTTGGATAACTTAGCTGAACGACTTTTATTTTCGCGGAGTTCTGGTTTACACTCTGCACCCGCTCGCGCACAGCATAAACAACAATACCCATTCCATCGTTCGGTAGTTCTTGCTGGAACTGTGCGGATAAGGTGTGCAAGCCATCATCAACCAAGTCGCACGCAACGGTTACCACTTGCGGATTTTCAGAGTCGCTAAAATCCATAGCACTTAAACGCAGTTTGATCTTAACGTCGTCGCTAAAAGATGCTTCCCAGCGTAAAGACGACGCAGCATTGGTCATTACACCTGTCTCGGGTGCTAACCAAACCAATGGCATTAGCGGTGTGATGTCAAAGTTCTTAGAATCGTTAAACGCAGAGCCACTTCCAATACGGACGTTTGTTTCATCCGCCAATGCTGCGGCTAAGATCGGCGTTGATAACTCGTATACATTGGGCTCTGGCGTTTCTTGCTTTACCAGCGCATCGAAGGCTTGAACACGCGATTCAATTAACTCATCGGTTTGCTCAGCCCAACTAAGGTTCGTTTTATCTTTTGCATTGGATTTAACTGTGCTCAGCCTGCAGGTGTCGTACTCGATGGCATTGTTAGCAGCTGGATTAGCTTGCTCATAGGTGCTGGTTTGCGTGTAGATACCATCGATTGAGGCTTCGCCATTCTTTTCCTCAACAATGAGTGTGCCGCTCATGGACAAGGCCGGTACATTGGGTTCATCCATAGACACAAGTTCGGCGTGGGGTCTGGGATTGGTATCGCCATTACAAGCGCTCAATACACTGGCTAAACCGAGCACAATCAGCGGCTTTCGTAAACGTATGCTTTGCAGATGTGTCATTAAATCTTCCGGTAACCAGTAAGGTTAACGGCTGATCAATAGACCCATCTAAAACACCCATTAAGGTATTTTGCTAGCCAGCTCCCATTTGACAGGCAACTTTCGTCGATGAAGTCGCTTTCTAAATAAAGTTAAACACCAATACCAACAACATCATCACAGTTACCATGAGAACCATGCTGTTCACTCCCCAACTTATGGACAAGACACCGCCAGGTCGTGCAAAGCCTGAAAGGCGTCGAGTTAGCGTGACTGCTGTACTTTTTATTGAATCTTGTGCCGACGTCACACTACTACCCACAGCAGTAACTATCGACGGCAGTAAGCCGGGTGCCAGTTTGCGGTAAATCCAATCACTGTCCAAATTCACACCGCGAACCTCTGGCGGGTGCAAGCCTTTTCGCATAAGAAACACAAACGCTAACAAGGCAAAACATAATAGTTGCATTTGCGCTAATACGTGGCTTGTGGTGTATGGCTTGTATTCAACCTGGTACGGTAACAAGGCATAGAGCACACCTGGAAACACACCAATAAAGACACATAAGAAAGCCGTGATGATCATGGCTATACGCATGTGTATCGGTGCTTCAGCTGGTCGTTTACCACTATCGTGCGCAAAAAACGTGAAGTACGGAATTTTAATTCCCGAGTGACTTAACACACCGGCTGATGCGACAACCAATGCAAACCAAACAATGTAATAGCCATTTTTGGCTGAGGCATCCAATATCAGTGATTTGGAGATAAAACCACTGAACAATGGAAACGCCGAAATTGATGCAGCACCTATAAGACAGCACACCATGGTCACGGGCATGGTTTTATAAAGCCCGCCAAGCTCAGATGCTTTGGATGTACCGGTGCGATAAAGTACCGCACCCACGCTCATGAACAATAGCGATTTATAGAGGATGTGGCAGAACGCATGGGCCGCTGTGCCATTTAGCGCAAGTTCTGTCCCTATGCCAACACCAACCACCATAAAACCAAGTTGGTTATTCAAGCTATACGCCAGCACGCGCCGTAAATCGTTTTCAATTTCGGCGAAGAAGATCGGAAACAGCGTCATCACCGCACCGATATAAATCAGAATTTCAGTACCGGCATAGCCGCGGGCTAAGGCATACACCGCCATCTTGGTGGTAAACGCAGATAAAATCACCGTACCGGTTACAGTTGCAGCCGGATAGGAATCTTGCAACCAGTTATGTAACAAAGGAAACGCGCATTTAATACCGAAACCAATAAAGATCAACCAAGTACCAAGACTGACCAAGCCTAAATGTTCAAACGCGATTGACCCGGTATCGTTGTAATGCAACAACAGCCCTGCCAACAAAAGCACTCCTGATAAAACCTGAATGATCAGGTAACGCATACCGGTGGCGTAAGACGCATCAGTGCGGCGCGCCCAAATTAAAAATACAGAAGCCACAGCCGTAGCTTCCCAATACAAAAACAAAGTGATCAGATCGCCCGCGAGAACACCACCAATGGCAGCCCCTGCATACACCAAGGTGGCAACTTGCTGTATTTTATCTCGTACATGCCAGGCATAAATACCGGATAAAAAGGCCGCGATAGAAAATATGATGCTAAACACCAGCGCTAGTTTATCGATCCGAACAAAGGTAAGTTCAAACCCGAGCATAGCCAGTACGACATGGTTGCCGGTTGAATAACTCAACAACGACAGCAATCCAAGCACAGGCACAACCAATAAAAGAATGGCTCGGTGTTTACTGCTCAATAAAGTACACAGCACAGCTGCATACATATACAGAAATGGAGGCGCCAATAGATTCATTCTGAGCCACCCGTTTTCGTAGCATCCCTATCTACGGCCTTGGCCTTTTCGCCATGCTCTAAACGCTCCAGGCCTGCCTCTGGATAATGTTCTGCATCAACCGCATGCGGTGAATAGTACTGTTCGTTTCGCAGAATAATTTTTCGCAACTGAGATGCGCTCAAAACAATGAGCGTAAACGCTAGAAAACCAACAATGGCATAAAAACCTGGAAAACCTTCTCCGGGAACATAAGTATGGCGATGAATAATAAAATCCAGCAAAAACAATAAGCCGCACAATATGCTCAAGCCAAGAATAACTTTCTCAACCGAATGCTTTGAATCGGCCCACAAGAAACGTTTGGCTAACGGTGTGTAGTCCTGTTCTTTATTGGTAGCGTGCTTAGCATCGCTATTGTTGGATGTATGCTCAGTCATTTTTACCGCCACTCAATTAAACCCAGTAAGTTCATTAATGGATGTGGAAACAAAAACAGCAAAACGCAACAGGTCGCTGTAACAGCGATTGCCCATAGTGATGGCACCGGTGCTTCACTCCACCCCTCAGGTTGCGGCTGTGCGGCTGGCTTGAAAAAAGCGCGTAAGGGTATTGGCAACAAATACGCAATATTCAACAAGGTGCTAAGCATGAGCACGCCAATCCAAATCGCGTTCCCAGATTCCAATGAACCGCCAGCGATGAGCAACTTACTCCACATTCCCGATGCAGGAGGCAAACCAATAATTCCCAAGGCACCAATAAAGAAGCAAGCCATAGTTATTGGCATGCGCTTACCCATACCATCTAATTCTGAAATATTCTTTTTATGCAATGACACCATGATCGCACCAGCACAGAAAAACAATGTGATCTTGCCGAAGGCATGCATAACGATATGCAGTGCCCCACCCATCACTGACATGGTAGTCGCCAGTAGTGCAGCCATAACGATATAAGACAACTGACTGATAGTGGAATATGCGAGCCGCGCTTTTAAATTGTCTTTTGTAAACGCAATCAGGGAACTGGCAATAACGGTAAACGCCACCACCGGCAACACATAGTCGGATGCGCCGGTGGTTGAAACCAAATCGATGCCAAACGTGTACGTGATTAGTTTGAGAATGGTAAACACACCGGTTTTAACCACGGCAACTGCATGTAGCAGTGCGCTTACTGGGGTTGGCGCCACCATCGCCGCCGGTAACCAGCGATGCATAGGCATGACCGCCGCCTTACCCACGCCAAACACGCACAAGGCAAGCAGTATGGTTAATGATGTTTTGCTCAGCCCTGCATCGGCAAGTATGCCCCCAGCACGAAAATCCAAGGTACCGGCCGCCGTTGCTATCCAGATGATGGCTGGCAAGAACAACCCAATCGACCCACACATTAGAAGCAGCAAGTACAGCCGCCCTGCTTTACGCGAGGCATCGTTGCCCGCATGTGTCACCAACGGAAAAGTTGACAGCGTGATGGCTTCGTAGGCTACAAACAGGGTTAATAAATTATCGGCGTAAGCTGCTGCCATGACACAGGCAATGGCCAAGGCAAAACACACATAAAATCGAGTTTGATTTTGCTCGTTGTGCCCACGCATATAACCAATGCTATAAACCGTGGTGACAACCCATAAAAAGCTTGCCAGCAATCCAAACATCACCCCCATGGGTTCAGCGCTAAGCCTTAAGGAAAAGTTAGCCAGAATGGAGAGCGACCCACTTTCGACCACCTCACCATTGATAACCGCTGAATAGATACGATCGTTTATCGCCAGCAGTGCAAGCCCTGCAATGATGATTGACGCCTCACGTAGATTCCGATGCCGCTCACCAAAAAAAATGATAAACGGTATAACAAGAAGCGGCGGTACTAGTGTCCAGAGTGGATTCATTGATACCCACCTAACAATGCAGCTGCAGCATCAGCAGCAACGCTTAAGGTTGTGCTACCGGAGACGCCGAACCAAATGCTAATGCCAATCAAAACATACATGGGTACTAACATCATCAGTGGTGCTTCGCTACGCCCAACAGGCGCTGGCGTTTCTGTTCTGGACTTTCTAAACAGCATGATCTCGACCACACGACCAATATAAACAATCGCGAATAACGAACTCAATAAAACCAGCGCACCGACCATCCACCAGCCGCGCTCCATGGCAGCACTGATCAATGAAAACTTACTGACAAATCCAACCGTTAGCGGCACACCAATTAAGCCAAGACCCGACAAGATAAATGCCGTTACTGTCAACGGCATCTTTTGCATGAGGTTATCGAGGCTGTGCGAATGTGTATGCCCTACCTTGTACAAGATACAACCGACCGACATAAACAAAGCAGTTTTGATAATGCCGTGATTAATAATGTGCACAATGCCTGCCGTTAAGCCGGATTGGGAGGCCAGGCAAAACGCGGCGATGATGTACCCGATTTGCGCAACACTGGAATACGCCAACATACGACGAAGGTCGGATTGGAATATCGCAACCAAAGACAACAATACAAATCCTGCCACTGCCGCTGGCAATAACACCACATTTAATAACATTGCGCCAAAACTGTAATCTGGCCCGAAAATGCTGAAGAAAAAACGCAACAACACATATAAAGAAACTTTAGTTGCCGTACCTGCCAAAAAGGCCGTTACCGCAATTGGCGAGTGCTGATACGCATTGGCCAACCATCCGTGCAGTGGAAACACAGCCGACTTAATCATCAAACCAATAGTAAGAAAACTAAATGCTACCAACACAGCCCGCTGGGATTCGGCATCTGGGATGCGTTGGGCCAAATCAACCATGTTCAAAGCGCCGGTTGCTGCGTATAAAAAACCGATACCGATCAAAATAAATGAAGCACCAATACTGCCCATGATGAGGTAGCGAAAGCTGGCCGTTAGGGCGCGTCGATCGGTGCCAAACGCAATCAGCATGTACATCGACAAAGACGAGATTTCTAGGAACACGAATACATTAAACGCATCGCCGGTGATCGATATACCAAGAAGACCGGTTAAGCAAAGCATCCAAGCTGCATAAAATAAATAGTGCTTGCTGGTGAGAACCGTTTTACTAACGCTTTTGTATGCGTACACAAGCGTTACACAGCTGATGAACGATACTAGCAAAAGCATCGTCGCATTCATCATGTCAACGTAGTATTCAATCCCGGTGGGCGCAGCCCAACCACCAAGCGCATAGCGGATAACACCATCTTCTCGGACCTTTTCAAATAAGGCCCAAGCGCTTAGCACAACCAGAAAATTCGCCACCAGCGCTATGGCCCAGCACACTATTGGCTTGCGCACCAAAACACACAGGGGCGCGGCCAACATCGGTATGACGATGACCAGTGCCGGGAGCTGATCGCTAATCACAAATCACGCTCCAAAGCCTCGATCGCTTTGATCTCATCCTCTTCAATGGTGTTGTAGGATTCGTAAATGCGTACGATTAAAGCCAGCGCAACCGCTGTGGTCGCAACGCCCACCACAATGGCTGTGAGTATGAGTACATGCGGCAGTGGATTGGAATACACCGTTACCCCATCGGCAAGAATCGGTGCACTGCCGCCTTGAACCTTACCTAGGGAAATATACAAGTAGAAAATCGACGTTTGAAAAACGCCTAGCCCAATCATTTTTTTAATTAAGTTGTAACGCGCAATGAGGATGTATAAACCTGCCATCATTAAAATGATGACTATCCAATAATTGTATAAACCCAAGATGCTCATTATCGCTTGCTCGCAAAACTGTAGAACAAACTGATCATCACAGCCATCACAGTCACACCCACGCCTAACTCGACAGCGAAAATGCCCCAATGCTGGCCGTGTTTTGGATCGGATGCCAGTGCGTTGTAGTCGAGAAGATTTGCGCCGAGCAACATGCTAACTATGCCAGTACCTAAATAGATGAGAACGCCCAGCGCCATGAGTATGCGCAAAGCGGTTGGCGTTATAACGCGACGCGTTCGCTGCATGCCAAAGATAAGTCCATGCAAAATAAAAGCGGCGGCGAAAATAACACCCGCTTGGAAACCACCACCAGGCCCGTAGTCTCCATGGAACTGCACATAAAGTGCGAACAACAACACAAAAGGTATTACTAGCTTGGTGACGATCTGCAGAACACGATGTCGCTGCCGTGTATACAACTTCATGACGTGCGCTCCGAATCATCAGCAGCAATAGTCGGCACGTCACCAGGCGCATCTTCTGGTGCTTCCTCTTCAGGCCGACGGCGAATCAAACCAAGCAGGCTGAGTACGGCGATGCCTGCGGTAAAAACCACAACCGTTTCGCCCAAGGTGTCGTAGCCACGGTAACTGGCTAACACCGAGGTCACAACATTTGGCATTCCTGTTTCATCTGGCGACTTATACAAATAGTGCTGAGTCAATTCAGGATGTGTTTGCGCAGGTGATTGAGGATCGCCGTAATGCGGCATATCCAGAGTGCCGTATATGAGTAGCGCACCAGTTAAAACAACAAACACAATCGCCACAATGGAATCGTGTCCTCGCGGCTTTTGATCGTGCTTGGTGAACGACATAGCACCAAGAAACAATATCGTTGAAATTCCGCACCCAACGGCTGCCTCGGTAAATGCAACATCCACCGCATCCATTACAACGAACAACGCCGCGGCAATCAAACTGTAAAGCCCAAGCAAAATGACGCCTGCCAACAAATCGCGCAGCACGATGATGCCAATGGCGATAGCAACAAGAAATGTTAGAAGAACAATGGTTATCAGCAATTCCATGTTATTTCTCTGGCCGCGATTTAGCTAATCGCTGTGCTGTTTCTGGAGAGTCGAGTATGGGCTTACCTTCACCATCAGTGGGTACGTGACCTGAGAGCAATGCCGTTTTCGCCAGTGCATGGGATGCGGTAGGCGCGGTGAATAACGTAAAAAACAACACCAACACGACTTTGATACCAGCCATCGGATTATCAAAAACAAAAAACGCTTGCAGGGTTAATCCAAGCACTATAAATATTGCACCACCTGTATCAGTCACGCTCGCTGCATGCAATCGGGTGTAGAGATCTGGCATACGTATCAGACCAATCGCGCCACTAACAATAAAAACACAACCGACGGCAATCAGCCCCCAAGACACTAACCAGATAAGCCAAGCAAACATCAGAAATCGTCCTCTTGGTAAGCATCGCTTCCAAGATCGTCGTATTCAAAAAACTTTAATACAGCGATGGTGCCAATGTAGTTTATGAGCGCGTATACCAAGGCTATATCGACAAAGTCTGGACGACCGGTCAAGAAACCATAAACGGCAATCAGCAAAACGGTTTTTGTGCCAAAAGAATTGACCGCCAAAATGCGATCAAAAATCGTTGGGCCCATTAGCGCTCTGAATAGAGTGAGCACCATGGTAATGAGTAGCGCCAATGTCGCGACAATAAACATTTAAGGTGCCGGCTCCAAGGGTTTGAAGTGCGGCTCAACATCTTTAATGTGTTCGGCCATTTCACCACCTTCAAGCTCGTGCAGACTATCTTCGTGTAGGGCATGGACGAGAATATCGCCATCGGGTGTGAAATTAATCGCCGTGGTTCCCGGCGTCAGCGTGATTGAATTTGCGTAAATTGCGCGTCCCATATCAGATTTGGGTGTAGCGGTGACACGGCGCAGGGTCGGTCTGATTGGCATTTGGCGAGACAAGATGCGCTTAGTAACATCTATGTTGGACACCAAAATTTCTTTAGCAAGCCACGCCCAATACTTAAAGATATGAAAAAAACGAAAATAAATCGGATGGCCGCGATGGGTTAACACACCCATGCGGTGTGCAAGGTAGATGACCAAGGCCACCGACATGACACCCAGTATGAGCAGTTGGGCTTTGAAATAACCAGACAACAGCATCCACAGCACCGCCATTGTAACAACCAGTCGAAATGTCAGCATTTTGAACGATTAATATTTGTTGATTTAAGCCCACAAAAACAGAACAGCGAAACACGCGATTGAGTCACAGAAGATCACAGTTCTGACGGGTCGGTAATTTTACCATGAATAGACCTCACAACTATTGAAAACACGTGGGCAATAATTCTGCAGCATTTCCTATAATTTGTCATAAATCCGTTAAATTGCAGACAGTTGCGGTAGTTGTACCAGCGAAGCCTAGCCCGCCTCTGCTACACTCGCGCGCTGTAATGAAACATGCCATGCGCCACAGAGGCGCTATCGAGAAATGGGCCGGTCGTGAAAACCAAGAAAAATCAATTTAGCCTGATTGCTGCGTTGCTGCTGACAGCATGCTTAGCCAGCGCCTGCTCGTCTGATTTAAAAGAACCCGAACCAAGCACCACCGGTGGCACCACATCGGGTGGTAGTACCGGCAACGACAACAACCAGGACACCAATGGTACTTTTTCACTGACCATGTCCAGCTCTACGATCGCCATCGTGGAAGGTGAACAAGCGACGGTGAATGTACAAATTCAACGCAGCGAAGGCTACGACCGACCAGTGACAGTCGCGATGCGCGAAGTACCAACACCGCAAGACGACAAGCTCACATGGGTATTTTCCAATACACAATTTACCAGTGGCAATGACAGCGCATCTATCACACTGAGTTTAAATTACTCAGCATTGCCAATTCAGCGTCAATCAAGGCAGCTACAAGTGTTTGGTACCGACGGTAACAATCAGCGCGCAGCCACGCTCAATTTAGACATTGAACCGACTGATAAACCCGACGTCTATTTACTGGCTGGACAAAGCAACATGGTTGGGATTAGCAAGCTCGATGCAAAAGAAGCTCTGCCAGGTCAAGCCGATGCGCAGCAGGAGCGAATTTGGCAGCTCAACGTAACTGGAAATGACGGAGAGAACTTTAAGAGTATTAGCTCCTTTGTTGATGAGAGCGCAATCGCTGTACCTGACCCTCGACTAACCCCAGCGGTCGATCCACTGCACGAAGGCTTTGACACCAGAGTGTCTGGAAAATTAGGTACCCGAGTCGGATTAGGTATGTCTTTTGCCAAGCGAGCTGTTGCCAATACGCAGGCGGATGTTTATCTCGTGCCGGCGGCATGGTCTGATACTGGATTCTGCGTGCGCGATCGAGCAGCGTTTCAAGGCTTTTTAGGTTGGAATGCGGCGCCCACTCCTAACAACCCTAAGCTCAGCGGCACGCTTTTACTCGATCGTGCAGTTGCCCGTACCAATCTCGCCTTGCGCGAAACAAATGGCATTTTACGCGGTATTTTATGGCACCAGGGCGAGGCAGACGCAAGCGATATAGATTGTGCAGTGCTGTACAGAGATAACCTTCGCGCCATGATCAGTGCAATGCGCTCAAGAATCGACTTAGATGCTCGCGGGCAAATTGCTCGCGGGGAAAACTCCGATGTGCCTTTTGTGGTGGGAACTATGTCCAAAGGCCCTCCTTATAACGACCCTAACGACGAAGGCAGACTGATCGTTGATGGCGTGCACCGGAACATCACGCAAGTAGCCAGGCATACAGCTTTTGTTGACAACGACGACCTGGTGCCACCCGACTACCCATGCGGTCAGAACGACGATTGCGTCCATTTTGGTGCAAGGGCCTACCGCTTGATGGGTTCTCGCTACTACGACTACCTGCTGGAGGCCGCCGCAGGCCAGTAAACACGATTCTTGCATAGGCAGTACGGTGACTAAACAAGACCATTTTGCGAACTGGCTCACATTTACTATTTACCCAGAGTGATTCAACAGGTTTGTCAGCCGCTACACACTCAGAGGTTTGCCCGCTTTTTGTGGACGGCAACAAAATCGATATTTATAAATCAATGACGTTATTAAAGTTAAATCCAATTCGTTCGCTGATCACCGCCATTGCGTTGTTTGCTTTGAGTGCGTGCTCCGGCGACAACGAAATCGCACCCGGTGGCACTAGCACTGGCATGTTCACGCTACAGTCGATTGCACCCGTTGTGCTTGACGAAGGTGATCCAAACGGTGTGACCATTCCTGTGGTTTTAAATCGTGTTGATGGACACAACAAACCCATCGCCATGAGCATGTCAGGCGCAAACGATATGGATGATCGACTCATCACTATCGATGCATCTGAAGCGCAACTAGACTCAAGCCAAAGCGTTGGCAGTTTTACCGTTAAGTTATCTATTGATGACTTGCCAATCAGCGAAGCTCAACGTACTTTTTTCATTGACGCCAATGATGGAGAAGATTCAGCGCGCATCATGGTACAGATAAATGTGCGTCCAACGGCTGCACCCGATATCTATTTACTCATTGGCCAAAGCAACATGGTTGGCTTTAGTGGTGATGGAACAAAGTTAGCTGAGCTAGGCGGCCCAGACGAACCACATCCACGCATATTTCAATTAAACGTCACTAAAAACGATCAGTGGGAAGTATTCACTGATCGCGATGCATTTACAGCACGCTCAACCAACGTGATTGAGTCTAGTGTGATTGTGCAAGCGGAAGACCCATTACATATACCCATCGATGACCCATCGAATACCAGCACAAAAGATCGCTCTTATATCGGCATGGGATTAAGTTTTGCGAAAATGGCCCTGCAAGATACCAGCGCTAATATCGTACTGGTCCCTGCAGCTTGGTCAGGTTCTGCATTTTGTGAAAACCAGGATGGCCCTATTGGGCAGTGGAACGCGCAAGACACCAGCAACCCAAACTTAGGCAACACCTGGTTGTTTGATCGAGCGGTTGCGCGAACCAATATTGCAATCAATGAAACCGGCGGAATTTTGCGCGGCATACTGTGGCATCAGGGCGAATCGGATGCCAATGATCGTTGCGCTTATGATTACTTGGCCAATCTTGAGCGCTTAGCACAAGAGCTTCGAGTCCAGATAAACCCAGACTTGCGCGGCGGCGATTTACGTCGTGCAGATGCGAACATCCCGTTCGTTCTTGGCACTATGTCTCGAGGTATTGATGATCGAGGTGATCTATCCGAATTCTGGACTGAAAAACAAGCCATAGACGATGCGCATAAAACCTTGCCAAGCAAAATCTCTCACGCCGCACTAACGACAACTGAAGACTTAACACCTGCCAATGGCTACCCATGCGGCAACTCCAACTGTATTCATTACGGTGCTCGTGCCCTGCGCACCATCGGTCAACGCTACTACGACGCACTAAAACGTGCAGCCGCAAATCCATAAATTAACGATTAAATAATCGCAAGCTCGGCATCGTCTTTAATGATGTCGAGCACAACGTCTGATCGCACCTCCGCTACCAATTTGTGCGCAAGAAGGCGCGTATTGATCAAGGTCGATAACGCGTTTAGATCTGCAACGCGCGCATGCAACAAGTAATCGGCGTCTCCCGTAATCGCACAAGCAAATCTGATCTCATCTAAATCTTGCACAAAGCCACGAAATTGTTTGGCGCTTGTTTCACTGTGGGTGGCTAATTTGATTCTGATAATCGCGTCGAGCGTGAACCCCAAGACTTTTGGATTCAATACCGCACGATAACCCGATATAGCGCCGTTCTCTTCGAGCTTTTGACGTCGTCGCGACACTTGGGATGCAGACAAGCCAATATGCTCCCCTATTGCCGCGTTACTATCCACCGCCGAACGTTGAAGCACGCGTAGAATTTTTTTGTCTAAATTATCAATAACCAATGTATCTGTGGATTGTTTGTTCAAGGCGAGGTTTTCCCAAGCAAATTGATGATTGAAAGTGGTGGTTACACACAATTAGCGTACTCTTTACTTGATTTACGCATATTTCATGCATAAAAGAGTCTGAGAAAGCAAATTTCACACGATTTTTGATCGATTTCAGCACTAAACTTATGTAAAAAGCACTGGAGCACAGATCATGGGTCCTTATCCACATCACAATATCGAGGCGAAGATAACCGACACCAACCCCATCGGCACCGCTGGATTTGAATTCATTGAGTTCGCGCACCCAGAACCTGCCGAGCTGGCTAGTTTGTTCGAAACCATGGGGTTTGAGAAAGTTGCTCAGCACAAAACCAAATCGGTTTCTTTGTACAGACAAGGTGCGGTTAACTACTTAATTAATGCTGAAATTGACAGTTTCGCAGCGCACTTCGCGCAACAGCATGGGCCTTGTGCTTGCGCTATGGCTTGGCGCGTGGCAGATGCAGAACAGGCCATGCAGCACGCCTTAGACAATGGTGCAAAACCAATCACCGTACCCGCGAATGCCGGTGAGCTCGATTTAAAAGGCGTTGAAGGTATTGGTGGAAGTCACCTGTATTTCGTTGATCAATTCGATGATAAAGGCTCGATATACGATATCGACTTCGACTGGCTGGGCGAGCGCAACCCTGAGCCTGAAGGCGTTGGCCTGTACTACCTCGATCACCTGACCCACAACGTTATTCGCGGCAATATGGACATCTGGACAGATTTCTACTGCCGCCTGTTCGGGTTTAAAGAAATTCGTTTTTTCGATATTGAAGGGCGCCATTCCGGGCTTTTTTCGCGCGCTTTAACCAGCGCTTGCGGCCGAATTCGCATCCCGATCAATGAATCTAGGGACGATAAAAGCCAGATTGAGGAATATTTGAAGAAATACAACGGCGAAGGCATTCAACACATTGCCTGCGGATGTCACGATATTCATGCGTCAGTCGAGCATTTACGCAAAAATGGGCTTGAGTTCATGCCCGCACCTCCCGATACCTATTACAGGGGTATTGATGCGCGTCTACCTAACCATGGAGAGTCGGTGGAGCGTTTGCAACAAAACAGCATTTTGATCGATGGCGAAGGTGTCGTTGATGGTGGAATGACAAAAGTTTTGTTGCAAATCTTTTCAAAGACCGTCATTGGCCCAATTTTTTTCGAATTTATACAGCGTAAGGGCGACGACGGCTTTGGGGAGGGAAACTTCAAAGCGCTGTTTGAATCAATTGAAGCAGATCAAATTCAGCGCGGTATTTTTGCCGAAAAATGATCGAATTGACAATTGAGGTAAAAACTCACATGACCGTTGCTATAAGAACGGTTACCGTCCCGTTCAAGTGCTATAAAATGATGCTGCTTTAACGTTAAAGCAGATAATAATGGCGAAACAAAACTCGAATGAGACTGCACTCTTTGCAATACCTGCGCGCAATCGCGGCGCTCGTGGTTGTCTACAGCCACGCTTGCATTCAGGTGCCCGCGTATCGCGCGCAGCTGATGGAGTTTGGTAGTTTCGGTGTAGACATATTTTTCGTTATCTCCGGCTTCATCATGCTGTACATCTCGAAGCCGCATCATACGCCAAAGGCTTTTATTGCCAATCGTATCCGTAGAGTTGCCCCACTCTATTGGTTTTTTACTCTATTGATGGCTGTCATCTTTCTGATTCTGCCATCGGTATTTGCAAACACCGAACTAAGAGTCGAAGCGCTGATTCAGAGCCTGTTTTTCATCCCGCATTTTAGCGACGCACACCCAGGCGAAGTATGGCCGATCGTTGCACCCGGCTGGTCGCTCAACTACGAAATGTATTTCTATGCCGTATTTGCACTGTCCTTATTCGCTGCGCAAAAGTATCGCTTATGGATTATCAGTGTCGTCATCATCGCCGTGTTTGTGTTGGCGCATGCGTTAAATTCGAACGGTGCCCTGTCTGAGTTCTTTACTGATACTGTCGTGTTCGAATTCATTTTCGGAATGCTGCTGGCCTATGCATGGCAGCGTGGATTCAGATTGCCTTCCTGGCTTGGTGCAATATTGCTGATCGTCGGATTCGCACTTTTAATCATGCATTCACAAAATGTGGCTTTAGCCGCACTCGATCTACCTGGCATCGTGACCTACGGTATTCCGGCAACGATGGTCGTCGCTGGTACCTTGTTTATAAAGCTTCCCGAAAACGGTTTTGGCATACTGCTTGGTGATGCGTCATACGCTTTATACCTGTCGCACATCTTTGTGCTTGGATTACTTCGCATCGTACTTCCGCCTATTCTGGGTGATGATTTTACAGCCGCGATCCTGTTCGTTTTAATATCCCTTGTGGTGTGCTTGACTGCCAGTATTCCCATACATCAATACATAGACAACTGGCTTCTCAAACAGGAACGTTTGGGTCATGGACCTACCGTTAAACAGCGCGAAGCGTGAACTGATCGGCAGGCCCAGGAGGCAAGCTGTGGCGAAACGCAAACCAATTAAAACGCAAATCCATTACGCTTGGATAAAGACTATCCGGCACGGTTTTTAAACTTATGGAATCGCTCGAAGACATCGTTATCAGGTTTGATATAAACCCTGAACATTCGCTTAAACAACAAAACCACAGCCACGTCGAGAAAGATCAAACCCACTACGAGACATGCTGGTACGTAGAGCAAGATGATCAAAAGCGCGTGGTTGCTCGCTACAGAAGTTGGAGCAACCAAGCTAAGCTGCCACCCTATAGGGCACAGCTCGGTTGGGAACGTTACTCGCCAGAAGGTACATTACTTGAACGTGAAGTGCGTTATTCGAAACGCGATACCAACGACACGCTGCACTAAGCTATTTAACCAACGCCATCAGCCAACTCATTCAGTCGCCGACACTTCATCGCTGTATTCGCTTTGATCAAGATCAGCATCGTAGTCGGCAAACATTTCGTGTTCTTTGATCGCACCAATAAATGCATCGCCGTACTTTTCTAGCTTGTGCTTACCAACGCCCGACACAGCAGACAATTGGTCGTGCGACATTGGCTTTTGATCAACCATATCGATCAAGGTACTGTCGCTGAACACAAGGTAGGCAGGTTTTCCATCGCTAAGCGATGTTCGCAGTGCCCGTAACCTCTCCCATAGCGGGCGATCAGCTTGTGCAATGTGCTCGGCGTGCGCACGCTTCTTCTTTTTCGCACCACCCGCTCGATGCTTTATTTGACGCAGCTCAAGCGTGCGTTCACCACGCAGAATGGGCCTGGCCTGTTCGGTTAACATGACTGAGCCGTGCCCGCCTACATCAACACTGAGCAAACCCTTTGCAATGAGCTGACGATATAAAGAACGCCACTCAGCCGCACTTTTATCGGCGCCTATACCAAACGTGGTTTGCTTATCGTGACCGAAGCTTTTTATTCTTTCGGCGTCTTTACCCAACAACACATCAATCAAGTAATTAACGCCAAAACGCTGACCGGTTCGATAACAACACGACAGTGCTTTCTGTGCAGATTCGGTCGCATCCCAAGTGACGGGCGGATTAAGGCAGTTATCACAGTTGCCACAGGCTTTAGGCAGTTCATCATCGAAGTACGCAAGCAAGGCCTGCCGTCGACACGTACTCAATTCGGCCAACCCGAGCATGGATTCTAACTTATGGTATTCAACCCGCTTGTGCTGCTCATCAGCATCCGACTCTTGCATCATGGAACGCAAATTAATCACATCTTGCAAACCATACGACATCCACGCATTCGCCGGCATTCCATCGCGCCCGGCGCGACCCGTCTCTTGGTAATAGGCTTCAATGCTTTTTGGCAAATTTAAATGCGCAACAAAACGCACATCCGGTTTATCAATGCCCATACCAAAAGCAATGGTGGCGACAACAATTATGCCTTCTTCGCGCAAGAATCGACTCTGGTGCTCAGCGCGCGTTCCAGCATCCAAACCAGCGTGGTATGGCACAGCTTTACGACCTTGTTTGCACAACCAGGCCGCTGTGTCCTCGACTTTCTTGCGCGACAAGCAATACACGATGCCAGCATCACCATCATGGTGTTCATCTAAAAAATTCAGCAAGGAATCGCGCGCATTGCCTTCTTCACTGATGGCATATCGAATATTGGGTCGATCAAAGCTACTGATAAATTGCGCCGCATTGCCCAGATCAAGGTTGCCAACAATTTCATCTCTTGTGCGTTGATCAGCCGTTGCTGTTAACGCAATGCGCGGCACGGCAGGAAAACGTTCGTGTAACACGTTTAGCCCCATATATTCTTTACGAAAATCATGACCCCATTGAGACACGCAATGCGCTTCATCAATGGCGAATAGCGCCAGCTGACACTGATCAAGTAAAGAGAGCATGGAATCCATAAGCAAACGCTCTGGCGCCACATAAAGCAGATCAATATCGCCGCGGATGAGCTCGTCTTCTGTTCGCGCCACATCTGCGGCCGTCATTGACGAGTTGATAAAAGCTGCATTTAAGTTGAGTGCTTTCAGTGCATCCACCTGGTCTTGCATTAGTGCAATCAAAGGCGAGATAACAATACCGGTACCTTCGCGCACCAACGCCGGCACCTGATAGCACAATGACTTTCCGCCGCCCGTTGGCATTAGCACCAGGGCATCATCACCATCGATAACCGTATCAATAATGCGCGCTTGTTGGGGTCGGAACTTATCGTAGCCGTAGATGGTTTGTAGAATGTCTAACGCGTCCGTGTGTTTCATATACCAGCCTCAAATATGTAATTGCTTTGAAGTGCACTACCGTGTGCACTCACCTTAAGAGTCAGCCTTGTAGGCCGCTTTCCATTGCGCATATTGCGCAACTATGTCATCCATGGCGGCGGCATCATATTCACGCAAACCACTGAGCAACATATTCTTCTCGCCACGGCCGATAATCTCACCATGGCTTCTAATCACGAAGCGTAAACAGGCTTTGCCCTTCTTACCGTCAACATCCAACGTCGCCTTGTCCAGACTTAAAGACAATTCGTCGCCGTGCAATCGTTCCAGTTGCAAAGACATATCTTTATAAATGACGAGCGGACGCGCCGGATTAATCATGGTGTTGTTTTCGTGCATTAAACCAACCAGAATATCCGGGAAAGTTTTACCCGAAAACTGAACATACTGCTCAACCAAATTGGTAACAAATTGCTTATCGTTGGTTTTATCACCCGATACGCTCATACTCAATAAGTGCCGATCACTTTCATCGTGAATGTGGTTTTCAGCCTGTAAGGATTCCGGCAATAGCACTAGCACATCGGCGTTGACCAACGACATCAAATCAACCGTTAAGTTTTCATACACACCGTAGCGATCTAACAAGGCACCAAACAACAAGTCACCGGGTACACAAAAACGTTTTCCACCGACATCGTGAATCGGGTTAAAGTCGCCTGCCACGCTCTTCGCAAACCGACTGGCTTGCTCTTGACTAAACTGCATGCCTTTGTCGGTAGTTGTGACGAACTGGGTGATATCCAGCGTCATGCCCATTCTCCTATTGTGACGGTTGCTGACGACGGGCTTTTATCACGTCGTCAAACAAGGTTAACTGACTCTGCGGCAATTTAACCGCACGGGGATATTGAGGCGAATCCCGATCGTTCTTAATGATGCCATCCCAACCTTGTGTTGAGTCCACAAAGTGTTCCATTCCAGATCGTTCAAAAACTGCACAATAACCGGCAAGCACACAATCAACATAACTTTGCAGTATGGGATATTGCTCATTCGATCGACCAGAATGTGTCTTTTCCGACACGTACATATGAATGTATTCCGCGGTGCAATTGTTGGGTAAATCAAACGCGCTAGCAGGCAATTCAATTCGATCATAGCCGGATTCACGCTCATCGAGCATCGGTAATTCAGCAAGCGGTATACTGACCACAACGCCGTCGATAAAAGCAGAGTCCTGAGCCCAACCGCTCACTTTTTCAACACTTAAAGAACAACACGCTAAACGTGCATCAGCAATTACCTCGTCAGAGCCATAAACACGATGACCCCAGACCCTCTGCCAACCGTGCAACCGCGCTGCATCGGCTTGTTCAGCTGGTGGTCGCGTGTCTCTGTTCACCAGCGAACCATAGCCAAAATACGTTATGAACTGCTCTGTCATGCACGACGACCTTAAAAGTTGCGACCTGTGTAACGGGCAAAACCGCTACAAGCAATCTATAGTGTTGAATACACAGGATTTACAGGTTTTCGGATGAGCTATTTTCGCATGCTTTTCAGATCAAACGGCCAATTTGGCCAGCGTGTTTCGCAGCACTGGCTTTCTATTGCGGCTAGCTTGGTGCTCAGTACAACATCTGTCTATGCCATGGGTCTGTCGGCAGAGGAAGAGGAAGTAGCGCTAAATTTGGCCAACAAGCAGCTCTGGCAACAGAACAAGGCTGCGCATCAATCTGGACCTCATCCGTTAAACGTACAAACCCTGTCGGTCGAACTTGAGGAGCGCAAAAAAGGCACCCAACAGCGAAGAGCGAAAGTGTACCAGTTTAATTATCATACACAGCGATCAAGACTCGTATTAATAGATTTAAAAATCAACGCGACTGTATCGATACTAAACATTGACACCGTGCACTTACCACTTAATAACGACGAAATCGCCACCGCACGTACAATGGTTGAAAATGATTTAACCATCATGAATAAACTCAACGCCATTCGACTAAGACGGGGGTTGCCCTCGCTCGATAAGCTTTCAACCCTTGAGGTTAAAGCGAGTATTTTCGAGCCCAGCAACCCCAGCCATGAGTGCGCTGTACAACGATGTGCCCTGTTGTCTTTGTTTGATCAGACCCGCACGGTATTTAGTGTGGAACCACTGGTTAATTTGCAGAGTCAGACAGTTACCACATTACAACAGAGCTTATAAATTCCTAGCCTCATGTCACTGCTAACTTTCATTCGCCACTTTTTTTGTGTGTATGCGCTACTGGCATCGTCCAATGCGTGGGCGCTAGACTGCGCACAAGGTGAATCGATGGAGCATTCATTTAGCTCTGGCGCCACCTGGAATTTCTGCGCCGTGTTGGATGAACACCATGCGTTGGAATTGCAAAATATTCACTATCAAGCACCGGGTGACAGTAGCCGTCAGGTATTGCAACATCTGCATCTTGGGCAAGTATTGCTGCACTATCACGATCGACTCAGTGCCGATGTACTCATCAGCGATAACAAGCTCGGTGGCGACGCGCTTAAAAGTTTAAACGAAAGCCTGTGTGGCGGCACATTGCACACATTCGATTTCGAACAAGCCAACATTTGCACCTATGTTCGCGATACGGGGTTAATGGCCAAATACAATTTACGGCCCGGCTTACAAGGTCAGCAGTATCGAATTTATTCTGTTTCGCAATACCAGGGCCTAACCTTTAAAGTTCAGATTGGACTCAGCGAAGATGGTCGTATCGCACCCTCGGTTACACTATCGGGTCAAGCATCAAGAACCACTAACAATTCGCTTTACGGCAATTCTCTGGTTAATCCACTAAGCAATCAAACGTTAATTAGCACTCAAGCATCGGTGCTATACACATGGCGCATGGCATTCTCGTTAAATGATAATGAGCAAAACGATGCAGTCGAAGAATTTAATTTCAAACTTGAACCCTCGCTAGGGTCGCGTCGTCCCATGCAGGTAACGCAGCTAAGCACCGAAACCTTGCGCAAGAAAAACCGCGACCAATTCCGTGGTTGGCGAGTAAAAGATATCAATGGTAGTGGTTACTATCTCGACCCACAAAACAGTGGTTTTAGTTTTACCGATCGCAAAAACAATTGGGCACAATTCGATTTGGCGATAACCGCCTTCGATACGTGCGAGCGACACAGCCGCATTGGTGATGATCGAGCCAATGTAAACAACGAGTATGAATGCGGCGGTTCGATTGATGACTTTATAAGCGGTGAACCGTTGTCGAACCGCAACCCGGTATTGTGGTATAGCATGAACCGTGTTTTTCGGCCCAAAGCCGAAGACTACCCAGTCATCTCGTCTATGCAAGTAGAGTTTGAAATTATACCGTTCGATTGGACGCCAACTTCACCGTTCGAGGTTGTTCAATGAAAAGGTTCAACTTAAGCGTGTATTGCCTGCTGTTGCTACTTGCTTGCTTACCAAATGCCGCAACCGCACAAGCCTCACCTGATTGCACAGGCGATGCACTAATCACCGAAACCTTTGACAATGGTGCAACTTGGCAGATGTGCTGGGAATCTCGCATACGCGAAAACTTAGTGCTTAGTGATGTTTTCTACACACCCCCTAATGGTGAACCCAAACGCATACTCAGCTCTGCACGCTTAAGCCAACTGCACGTAGCTTATGATGATAGTGATGTCACCTACAACGACATAACGCAATATGGGTTAGGTGGCGGTTATTTGGTTGAATTAGCCGACGTTGACTGCCCTTATGGTGAGCTCATGCTGGTGCAAACGCGCCCGGCTATTTGTCGCTGGCGATCACAAGGTCGGGATAATTATCGAACCGCCGCCCGCTCGGTTGAGGCCGAGAGCTTATCTTTATTCTCGGTATCTCAAGTCGGTGCCTATGCCTATATCGTTACCTGGAAGTTTTTTTCCGATGGCGCAATTGAGCCGCAGATTGGCGCAACCGGCGCGTTGCAACGAAACTCAGATAAAATCGAGCTTCCCTTTGGCAGGCTGTTGCACGGTGATGATGAAACCCTGTGGTTATCGCACACACACAATTATTACTGGCGTCTCGATTTTGATTTAGGTGAAAGTGCCAACGATGATGTGGTTACAGAATCCAAAACACGACTTACCGATGATGGTGATCGTCAAACCACAGTTGAAAAGTTCGTCGCTGAACAAGCACGTATGATCGATTCAGATGAACCTGTGGCATGGGAGATTTGGGATGGGCTCGAAGGCGATAAACCTGGAGCGAACGACTCTGGTTATCGCATTGAACCCATACGCTACGGCCATCGCTTAGAGCGCACAGACAAAGAGCCTTACACTGAATTCGATTTTTTCGTAACCGTTGCCAATGAATGCGAACGCTTCGCTAGTCAAAACGCCCGATTCAATCCAGATTGTTTAAACCATGTTGCACAATTTGCCAATGGCGAATCTTTGGTTGATGCTGACATAACTCTTTGGCACCGAGTCAGCTTCCATCACGTACCCAGAAATGAAGATCAAAGACACATGCACACGCATTGGGATGGGTTTGCAATAGAACCTGTGAACATTCACAAGAGCACACCGGGTATTGATATTGCCAACAATTCAGCGCCAGTTATTGAGGACATAGAAGATCAAACCAGTAACCTGGGCCTACGCATCCAATGGCAATTAGAATTTACCGATGCAGATAACGACGGTGCCCACTTTAGCGCAACCGGTTTACCCGATGGCTTACAAATCTCCGATAGCGGTCGAATCTATGGAACGGCGAATAGAGCAGGAACATTCGCGGTCAACGTCACAACCAATGACGACATCGCAAGTTCGGCTCAACAGTTCAATTGGACGGTACTCGATACCAGTGCGAGTACAGATAAGGAGAAAGGCGGGTTTCTGGGTGCGATTTCGTTATGGGGCTTACTACTAGGAACTACACTTTTACTACTACGTTGGCGACGAGTAACTGATTGACAACACCGCATAATTAATCGTATCGCCAGCGACCTCTACACTGATTTCATCATCGACCATTTTTTTCAACAACGCTCGGGCCACCGGCGAATCAATACTGATATAACCGGCATTGGGATCGATCTCATCGGCGCCCACAAGACGAACCATTTTTACGTCACCACTATCTGTTTCCAATTCAACCCATGCACCAAAATAGATGTGCTCTTCATCAGCACGTCGCTCAACAATGGTTAGATCAGGAAGCCGTTTTTGCAGATAACGAATACGACGATCAAGCTCACGAAGTTCTTTTTTGCGGTAGATATATTCTGCGTTCTCTGAACGATCGCCTTCTGCAGCAGCAGCCGACAAATGCATCGTCACATCAGCCCGCCGGGTCCAGATATCTTTTAGCTCTTGTTGTAGTCGCTCAAAACCTTCACGACTAATGTACGGCGATGATTTCGCTGCGGGTGGTCTATAGCGTGACACTGGCGATCATTGCACCGCGTTACACGGAAAGAAAAATCCGTCAGCAGTTGGTCTTTCATCAAAAGTATTAGGGTGCGCTTGTTGGCTTGCGAATACCTCGCCATCTTTAAAGAACAATGTGTAAGGTTTGTTTCCGGTGTAAGTACCATAAGCATCAGTGGTGTTTATGCTAATGGTTGTAGCCCAGAGTTTATATCGGTTGCCTTGATTATCTTGGCCACCGGCACAAATACCCAGTTTAAGTAGATCGGCAGTTTCGCTGGTATCCAAACGCATACCGTCAGGATCCATTAGGCTTGACCGCAAAGTACCTTCAGCGTATTTGATCGCCTCACTCACATGGTTTTCAGGCTTCGTGCTGGAATAGTCGATAAACTCCCCGCTAGGTGAGTCACTGGCTTGCGCATTCAACCCCAACGAAGATACCGATACAGGCGAATTGGACAGAACCGGATTTGGCGTAGCACAGGCTGATAACAACCCACCAAATAAAAGAATGGAAAACCTTTTTAACATGACGTCCCTCCACGACCACAGATCAGCGCGCCATATTATCAAATTCAAACCAAACTCCGCCAATAACTTGCTTTAGATGTGAATTGAACGATACACGTGGCGCAATTTTGGCGGGGTTATCGGGCACTGGCAGTAGTTTCGCCTAGTTTGACCAGTGTGCAAGGGAGTGTATTAGCGATTTGACCCGCCACAAATGCTGAGTTGTTTTGTGGCACTAACGGGTTAACGCTCTATATACTGTGGAGCGATAATCTTAATCTCGGATCCATATGGCTCAAAGTGCCACCATCAACAAAGTATCCCTCAATGTTGCAGATATGGTTCGACACCACTATCAGCAGCATGAGCTTGTGCTTGCCATACACCCGTCCGAAACAGAATTACGGTTTATGGTTCGTGTCATTGCATTTGCGCTCAATGCAAACGAACACTTAAGCTTTACCAAGGGCCTGTCCACCGATGACGAACCCGAGGCGTGGCAAAAAACACTGAGCGATGAAATAGAGCTGTGGATTGATTTTGGGCAAGTGGATGAAAAAAGAATCCGTAAAGCCTGCGGTCGATCAAAGCAGGTAATTATCTACACCTATCAAGAACGCAAAGCCAACATGTGGTGGGAAAAAAACAAGCAATCGCTTGCGCGCCACAACAACTTAAGCGTATTTCATATTGATGCTAGTGGCACTGAAGTACTGGTTGGTAGAAATATGCAGCTCCAGTGCAATATCGATGAAGGACTGGTGTCATTGAGTGATGATGAGCAGCATTTCGATGTAGTTGTGACGCAATACGGGGTGTAGAAACTAGAGGCCAAAAAAACGGCGCTTTGATGCGCCGCTTCTTTTTATTAATTACCAGTACTGACGTAGAGCCAGAATCTTTTTTAATCAAGACAAGGCACAGCCTGGTTTGAGAATCGATTAGCGGTAATGCTGCGAAAGCCAAGGATACTGCCATCGTCTTTCATCGCAGCCACACTCACGATATTACAATCCTGGGGTCTATAGTTAGTTAGTCGAAGTCGAAAACCGTCATTAAAACCAACCGGCGTGTTGTTCACACTAACTTGATAACCTTTAAACCCATTTTCACTAGGCACCGGCCCCGACCACACCAGACTAACCGTTGCTCCTGATCGAACAAAACGCAAGCTTTCAATCACCACGGCAGGTTGCACGATTGCAAAGTTAGACACACCATCGTTGCGCATAACTTCACCCGTGTTGATATTGACTTCCACAGGTTCTGAAAAGGGTCCAACATTGCCGCGTTGATCTATAACCCGAATTCTATAAACTGCAACATTCTGGGTTTGTTGCGTTCGATCAAGCCAACTGGCATTTGCATCGGTCGTGGTTAGCAATTCATCATTGCGAAAAACCTCAACAAACAATTGATCTCGACCAAATCGCTGCGGCAGGATGGGCCAAAATAATTCCACACTATTTGTTGAATAACGCGCAACATCCAATGTTACATCAACGGAGGCTAAGTCTTGCCCGGTGCTCGATGCCATACTTGGTGGCGCTGGTAGTGTCTCTCCATTATTGGCACATTCAATGTCACCATTAATGGTTATGCCGCAAAATGGTGTACGCGTTCCGCGAAATCTCAGCATGCCAGATTCAACTTTGACAAACTGCGTGTCTCCAGGAATCGGTGCAAGAACCTGAACCCCTTCGGCTGGACGATAAGTACAATCCAGCACTTGAAGCTCATCGATACCACAGATTGCAGCAGGACTTACCACAAGATCGCTATACGGACCATTCTGCGGCGGTTCGATGTCGAACCTGGACCAACACTCAATAGAACCATCTTCTTTTAATCCACACGCTGTCCAATGCGTTGTATCAATATCGATAAACGGACCGGGTACAATCCCACCCATGGCAGGAAGGCGCGAAAAGTCAGTTGTCCAACACGCAATATCTAGATTGGCCTGGATACCGCAACTAAAGTTTAGGCCGGCAGAAACTTGCAGAAAGCCTTCGCCATTCTCACCCCAACCATCACCCGGTGGTTCGGTTTGCTTGTTGGTGTTTAGTCCCCAGCACCATGCTCGGCCATTAATATCAACGGCGCAGGTGTGGTTGTTTCCCGCCGCGATGCTTTCTAATGGCTGATCAATGGCAGGAACATCTAGCTGGTCATAGTGACCAAAATTTCTGGTGCTATCAAAGGCGTTTTCAGTAGGCCCCCAACACACAGCATTACCTTCTAAATCGATTCCGCACGTGTGCTCGTCACCGGCTGCTATATCTATCATTTGTGGCAAGCCTTCGGGAGCGTCAAGGCGTTCTGCAAAACTTGCAGTTGTGCAAGTAACGTCAGCAGTATCAGTCAAGGCGCAAATGTGCGAACCACCCACTGCCACGTCGGTAAACGACTGTGCTTGAGCAGCGCTTGTATTAAACAACAAAAGCGCAAATGCGGTTAAGGGTAAAAAAGGGAATTTCATGTGTGTATCCTAGGAGCTAAGTGTTCGTGTATGTTGCCGCAAGAATAAAGCCAGAAGATTGGGATTGTGACGAGTGTAATGCGGTATTAAAACCACTAGACTTCACCCATATGCTCTTAGTAAAGGTTACTATTTTCAGCAATGTCTTTTGAAACAGACACATACAAGGGCTGTAAATTGGGCATGGTTATTTTGTAGGACCTAGAGCGTAAAAACAGGTGCGAATTGTTTACGTTTCACCAGGAGATTCATCAGCCCTATTCTTAAGTATAAGGGTGATTTTATGCTCGTTTTTATTTGTCGTTCGCGCTGATGGCTTTTGTTTACAACCTCTATTTGCCAAGTATGATGTTCAAGATGATTTACAAATTGGCTTAATTGGCCATTACAATAAAACCCGTCGATAGGACGGATACAAATAGTGCTGTACCCTAGCGCCACTTATTTAGGAGGTAAACATGCGCGCATTTCTTGCGAAAATTTCTACCTGGGGTTTAATACTCAGTCTGGCCGTATTCGGCATGGGTGCTTGGGAAACGTTTAAGGAAAAAAACGTTAGCACCGACCTGACCAACATGACCATGGACACATTGGTCAATCCAACAGGTGAACCTGTATATACCGAAATCAGCGGTGGTCAAATAGACATAGAAAACATCTACACCTATTCCACCTCCAGCTCCTCTGCTAATGCCGATTATTTCATGCCGGTTATGAATGAGGATACGGTTTCGTATATTGTTAAAATCGACAAGGAACCAACCCCCGAAGTCATGCTCTCTGAAGCTAATTTCACTGGTCTTTTTCAAGGTGCTGCAGAAATGCCTACCGATATTCTCGACGGGTATGATGGCATTTACCCGTCGGGCGCCTTTTTCTTCCTGGATACAACCTACGAAGCGAAACCTATCTCTGCAAAGCTACTCAAGTTGGGTCTATGGTTACTTGCAGGTGTTGCATTTTTCTTTCTACGTAAACTGTTTTCACCCCGCCCTATGCCTGTGCAAGCACCGGTAGAACAGAAAAACGAAGCGTAAAACCACGTCAATCCCATCTTGTCGGCTTAGCAGATAGCTGCAAAACGTCGGCTTAACCACTAAACCTGATTAAACTATTTTTAAAACACGTTAGAATAAGCACATTACTAACTTGGAGCAGCACATGTCAGACGCCATCTCAACTTTTTTTGCCGCCTGGGAACTTGAAGACGCGGCCGCCAGATTGGACAAGATCACACAAGCGGTTTCTGCAAACGTTCAATATGATGACCCACGAACACAGGAAACGCTACAAGGTGTCGACGCGTTAAATGAGTACGTTGGTATGTTCAGCGCAAACGCACCGGGGTGGTCTGCTAAGGTTGTAGGTACCGATGCCACAGCAGGCACATTTCGCGCAAACGTTGCCTTTGGTGGCAAAGGTCCCGACGGCAACGAGATGATCCAGATGGGCCAGTACTTTGTCGAAATGGATGGTGATCTTATTTCTCGTATGGTGGGCTTTGTTGGCACAGGTACGCTGGAATAAAGAGCAGAGATTAATCATCAGGTTAAGAGGCGCGCACATTATCTGCGCCTCGTCCCATTAACTTGTGTCCTCTTTTGTATACTTTTTATTCATCGCATCACGAAAATCCTTAACCGTACCTTCAACCGCTGCGCCGTACACATAGCGCAGTATTATTCCCGGTACCCATCTACCTCGCTCTTCCTCACTAACTCGCGCTCTGGGGTGGTCTAACAACGCCGCGAATCCTTTTTTAAAGGCCGGCATTGTGGTGTGGAATTCCATTTTCGTTAAATGCTTTAGGTTCTTGTAGCCATAGTGTTTGGGCGCGATAAGCCGCAATGGTGCACCGTGTTCAATGGATAGTGGCCTATCCTCGAATCTATCCACTAACAGCACACTTTCGTCTAATAAGTCTTCTAGCAGCAACGACGTGCTGTTTCCGTCTTGGCCTCGCCAGAGTATATTGGTTATCATACGTCAATGGACAGAACCTTACTGAAATCCGTAAAAATCGAGCGATTAACCGAATCCAACTACAAGGAAGCATTCGAATTAGTTACTGAAATTTTCGCTACCAGTAGTGTTCTTCATAACGCAGTGGGTTTAGAGGTGGATGTGTATCGCACGCATATGCACGATTGGTTTAAATATGTAAGTGAACAAAACCTTTCGATAGTAGCCATAGATACTCAGAGCGATACGGTCGTGGGATGTCTATTGGCTTGCGACTATGCATCTGCAAACCAATTCTCACAAGCGACTCCAGACAAACTAAAGTCGATCAATGCAATACTCGCAGCGCTAGACGATATCTATCGTACTAGTCGACAAATTAGACCTGGCGAGTGTCTTCTAGTCGACATGGCAGCGGTGACTGCATCCGCGACGGGTCGTGGTATATATCGCGCCTTGCGCGAACGTATCCACGACATGGCTCGAGCTGCTGGGTTTCGAAAAGTAATCGGGGAACTCTCTTCAACAGTAACTCAACAACTTTGCATTAAGCAATTTCGACATACCGTGATGGCAGAAATTGAATACCAATCGTTTCGTTATAACGGAGTTGAACCATTCGCGTCAATTCAGAATCCGAAGAGTATCATTCTGGTTGAAGGTGATTTAACTCAGTAAATACCTCAGCCCGTACTAAGGGGCTTCACTCTCAGGAGTATCACCAATGCGCCAGTAAGGATTTTGTATATCCAATTGCGATGGACGTTCCTCTTCGCTATTACCACGTAATATGCCCGTATATAGCACGCGAGTGGATACGCCTGATGGATGAGTGGCGGTTGTTGCGCTGTAAATATCGTATTCAGTACGTGGAACACCTGTATCGGTAAAATCAATACAGTTGGAAATATCGACACTAAGGTTAGTCTGCCAGTTGACTAATTCACAGGTAGCGTTCTCATTAAATTGTTGTACCTTACCGATACTCATAATTTCAGCGCTTACGCTTTCAATGAGAAAATCAATTTCAGCAGATGCTTCAATACCTTGCCGAAAAAAACGGTTGTGCTTGGTCAGAGTACCACCTGAAAGAAACTTTATGGTGGGGCGAGTGCAACGAGGGTCTTCGTAGAAGCTATTCACTATCTCGAACTCAGTCTCAGCCACCAACAACTGGGTTCTACCATACTCGTTATTGATTCCATAGTTTTGACAGCCCGATTCCCAGATGCCACGAGCGGATTCAGCAAATTCGTTGTCGTTGGATTTACTTTTAGTACAGGCCACCAGGCCAAGCAGCGAAACCATCATTATCGACAGTAATACCTGCCGCGTTGTTGTACTGATTGTCATGAGCTACTTTCCGTTGAGCTAACTTTACTCAAAAAAGCTGGCGGCGAAACGCTATAGTCGTATTGCTCAAAACTTGTCTCGGTTATGACATACAAAATGCCGTTTTTTGCAATAACATCATTGCAGTCCACTTCTGTTAACGCCGTTGTAAACACGGGACTGGTTCGGTCACTAATATCAAATACTTTTAAGCCTGCCATGCCATCACAAACAAACAACTGGTTCCCAGCAATGGTTAAACCCTCAGGTGCTTGCATGGGTGCATCAAATATAAGCTCTGGCGTCGTGATATCGTTGATATCCACAACATTGATCTGATCTTCAATAAAACCGTTGGGTCGCGTAAAATCGCTTTTTAGTGTTATATATGCATAACCATCTGATGCAACGACTGGGTCAACGGCGGTGGCATGGGTAAAATCTGAAACGTATTGCGGTGCTGCAGGGTCGGTGTTATCGAAAATGTGTACACCATCCGCAGCGCCCACCAGTAAGTAATCGCCATACGGAAACAGAGTTTGTATTTCCCAGCTAATATTCACCTTTGTCCAAGGGTTGGGCATTGCTGGTTGACTAATATCAAATAGCTGTACGTTACTGCCAGAGATCGCATACAGGTAGTCGTCAACGATAGTCATTCGAGCTGTTGAGCCACCCACACCAGTGCGAGAATCACCACCACCACCCCCGTCTGTGCCCTCACCGCAAGACGACAACGTACATAAGCTGGCAATCAGCAACACGGCATTTAGTTTATTGTGCTGTAACTTATTCATAGCCAACAATCACACCTCTGGTTGAATCGATCAATTCGTATTTAAAGTCGATATCGCTGGGTATATTCTGAAATGCATCGAATCGGAAAATCTCTTCTTGTCGGCTCACTTCTTTTATTGCAGTAAGATCAGAAAGATCCAGCGTGACGAGGTCAACGTAGCTATCCGCATACAAGTAATCATCGCGAATGCTGATATCTAAATTGCCCGGAATGCGAATGAAACCAATCGGTCGCGGGTTAGCTGGGAACCGATTATCAATAATATGAATGCCTTGATTTTTTTGGTTCATAAATATCAGGCTTTTGTAGAGATAAAGTCGATTAATTTCCGTTAGCGCTTTTGCGGGCTGTAAGCTAACGGCACTACGCAAATCGGCATAGCTCATATAGACGGGATTTGCGAATCGTTTTTGTTGTACACACGTTGTGCCTTCGTACCGCGCACATCCAGGTTCTTGGCTGTACGAGCCAACCGCTAACGATGTGGAGGCTACAGCAATCAATACAGCCGATATCATGCTGTCTGAATTGTTGTTTTGATTGTGTTGTTTTGTTGCGAGCAAAACCATCAAGCCAATGAATGCTCCCGTTAGCAGGGCCGCTACATCCACTGGATCGTAGGTGCCCATGCTGCGCTCTAGCAACAACAGAGTTGATAAGCTTGCGAGTATGGCCAGAAATTTAAAGCGCCTAGAGAGACCGAGCAACGATATCAAGACCAAGCTTGTTGCCAGTGAGTGCGTCAAACTTGGGAAGCTGCCGATGATGGCGTATTTAATTTTATAGCTGCCAAGGAAGACGGCCACTGGTATGTCAGCTAATGAGCCTAAGAACGAGTAGCTGAATGGGTAAAGCGTTAACCCGAGTGCACCGATGAAAAGCCCGAGATAAAACAGACTTGGGGCATATAGCTTTTGGGGGTCGCCCATGTGTAATCCGTTGATAACTTGGGGGAGTTAGTTGGGGTGGAGCAAGTTGTGGGCCAGCGGATCGGGCTAGATCATATATGGCGTGGGATATCTCAACGATACGCTGCGGAACTAGAAATTTAGAGACTGAAGCTCCAATAGGGTCACGTATGACTCTATGGCGTATTATCGGTACATAATCATAATTTTTAAACTAACAGCATTTTCAGTCCCACTCGACATTTAACAGCACCCCTTCAACAAGTTGTTGAAGTATTGGTAGCTCAAATGGCCCTGCACTTTCATTATTGCTAATGATCTTCTGATTTGCACCAGTCTTAAAATGTGGTTATTCGGCAATACCTTGAATCCATATTACATAGTGCTCTCGTGTTGTAGTTGCCTATGGCAATTCCTTACATCCTTATCGATATCAATGAGACGGGCTAACCTTATAAGGAAGCGCATCAATTGGTATAAAAAATGGTATCGCGATAAATCTCATACGAATTTGCCCGCTTCGAACCAGTTTGGATCTAAGTAATCTACGCGTGTATAGTCGATTTACCTAACTTCTATACACATCAAATTAACGCTGGAATGACATAAATCAATGCCTGCGCTGCACAATCTTTGCTTTGCACCAACGTTCCATCCAGATCAATGATGATGAGTTCATATTTCATATAAGGTTGAATATATCAGGCTCTTTTTTGGCGTTGAGATCACGAACTGGCCGAATAGAAAGCTAACATCAACGACTCATCACAATAACGCTACACATCACATGCGTTCCCATTTACATTATTCATTGTTCTACATCAAATAGTGGGAACGACAATCTCTTGATAAGCTGGCTTTGACCCTGGCTCTGCAAACCACATTACGGCTAATACCGTGGCGTGTCGGTTGAGTATCTGCAATTTATGCTCAAGACGACCATTATCAACAAGCGCACGGACAAGACAGCTATCATAATCAACCCTGTAAGCGTTATCGACTATAGAATAATCGGTACAAACCAACACCGTACCTTTCCTCTCGTGTGCTTCAGCAAAATCTATCGATAGGTTCACTGAACGGGAGGTTTGAAAAGCAAAACCAGGTGACACACTGATTTGGGCAGTCTGGTTGGCTTGCTCTTCAGCTTCTATCTTAGAATAATCCAGAGTGGATTGTTCATAGGGATTAACCGATTGAGCCTGCGGAGTCGGACCAGTTTCTGCCGAAGCTGGATTAGGTGCCGGTTCAGTGTTATCAGTTGATCCACCACTGCACGCACTTAAGGCTAAAGAGTAACAGATAATTGCTAGTATTTTATTCATGACGTTACTCCGAAAACAATTTATGGCTAACAGCGTTAGCAGGTTCATACCAATACACTGAATTTTTGCCATTGCTGGTTGAAAATTTTGAAAAATCAGGATACGTAATCGATAAATCTACGTACTCCAACGGGTATTGCCACCGATCTCCAATCTCTATCGCCCATGGCATGCCAGTAGCTGTTAAAAAGTACAGGCCTTGATCAGGTACCGAAGCATCTTGTCCAGCTCCGGCAAAAAGTGCCGGATTAAACGCTTCAGTTGGGGATTGATTTTTAAGATGAATCTCATAAGATCGCCCTGGAGGTGTAACGAAATGTGCTCCATGCCAGGCATCCGGGCTTGCAAATAAAAATGGATCAAACGCGCCGCTTAGATTGGTATCAACTGGATTATTAAATTTTACCGATACCTCAAACGACATTTGAATCGACGATCCACATCCAGATTCTGTACGATAATATGCGCAGTGATTACCGGAGATAACGTAATCAAACACATCATTGGTGATTATCAGTATCGCTTCATCGCGGTTTGCCTCTAATAGTGGGCGATCTACTACAGGCTTACCGTTGACTTCAAAACTAACGGATTCTTGATTAACCTCTGAGAGCTTAACGCCGGGCAACCGAATACCAAAACCATTATGATAACCCGCGCCTGCAGCCGCTACTTCGCCAATAACATCAACTTGCGTGAACCCTTGAGAAGTACGCTGTGTCGAGGTGCGCATATAAACAACTAGATCATTCATATCGTAGTCGCCAAGCAGTGGCCAGTTATCTTCAAATGCGATGGTTGTCCAACCCGTGGACGAGGGATAGTCGGTAACAGTGACAATGTTTTGAAGCACTCGAACTTGCATGTCT
>CALHOU010000010.1 GCA_938035945.1 uncultured Granulosicoccaceae bacterium | reverse complement strand
TTGCTTCATGAAGGCGGCGTAGTAACAGTGAGGCGAGCAGTTTTTGTGAAGCGCGGGAGGTAATTACGAGAAATCGCTGATTTAACGGTCACTTGTGCCCGTGCCAGCTAAATCCAGTATATTTAGGTGCTATTTAGAGCTTGGCTTAGCTCAGGCCTCGTGCGATCATCGAATTGGGCAGTGGGCCGATTTGGGTGAATACGCCCAATTACTATGAATGGGTACCAAGTCTGCATACAGTTTGAAAGCATTAATACATATGTGTATTCTCTTAAATGATTTGTTAACTCGAAATGCTCTATCGCGACAGAGCTAATGGACCAAAATAACTCATCGTCAAGACAAGATACTTGATATTGCAGTAGGAATCGAATATGAATCACTCTCTCTCTCAGCGTTTTGTTCACCTTGCTGTTCATCCGGGCGCTCTAATGCACTTGTTGGGAAAACAGGTCGTGTTATTAGCCGCTTTAGCAGCGCTCATGCTTAGCACAAGTGCAGTCGTGTTCGCTGACGGTGAGGAAGGTCAGTTGCTTGTCTACGGAAACCTTAAAGACGAAGGTAAACGTACACTCGATATGGACTTTATAAGATCAATGGAGCAAACCAGCTTTAAAACCAAGACTCCCTGGACGGAAGGCCAACGAATGTTTACCGGTGTGCGGATAAGCACTTTGTTGGAGAGTGTTGGCGCGGAATCCTCAAATTTCGAAGCCATCGCCATCAATGATTATCGCTTCACCTTAAAAGATTTGGACTTTGACAAGTACCCCGTCATTATCGCGTATGAAATTGATGGTGAGCCATTAACGATCAAAACATTAGGGCCCTTATGGATTATATTTCCATTTGACGATTACCCAGAGCTGTTAACACAATCCAACAAGGCTGCGAGCGTATGGCAGTTGATTGAGTTAAACGTCCTTTGAAAGAACGGTTTTTATTTGGCTTACCGTTGCTGTGTATTTTAATCAGCGCGGTGTTTCTTGGCTTTATTCTAAATAGCCGCTCTGCACTCGAAGCGCAATCTCTGGAAGCTGGCCCCGCTGGATTTCATAATATAATTCAATTGCAAAATGGCATAAACAACTTTAAAAGTACATTAGAAACATACCGGAACCATGCAGTTTCGTCAGAGCAATTTGTGGCCCTAGGTCAAAAATTGCGAAAACAATACAATATCTTATGGAGCTCACTAAGCAATGTGTACGTTAAATTTCCACCAGGCTCAGATTTCGATAAACAACTGATAGCATATAAGCAAAGTGCTGCAAACTTTTTAGCCCAATCGGAGCCACTACTACTGTCGAAGGTAGAACCCAATCACAACCAACTTCATGCGCTTATCCATCAAACCCAAGTGCTAAGCGACTTAACGCATCAATTGGGTGCCTCATACTATAACTACAATGTTGTATACCGCGACAATTTAGCCAACAATATTAAACGCCTACACAAACTGTTGCTTGCATTTACGGGTACGCTACTGCTTTCGACAGCGATTCTAGTGATTGCTCTTATTCGTTCGAATTTTCGCAAAAACGCGCTGGTGAGAGAAACCGAGAATGCACGATCCGACCTTAAAGACACCATCGCTGAACTACGCAGTGGCCGACTGGAGCAACGTGCGAAGAATTCGTTTATCGCAGCCGCCAGTCATGACTTGAAACAACCTCTTCACGCGTTGGGTCTGTTCTTGGGTTCCTTAGATTCTGAAATACATAGCAAAAAGGGTAGAAAAACGCTTGAGGACGCGACAAATTGTGCAACCAGTTTGGGCTCACTATTTAATAGTCTTTTGGATATTTCCCGCTTGGATGCAGGCGTTGTAGAAGTACATGACGAGCATTTCTATTTAGAGCCTGTAATCCAGATGTTGGCCCAAGAAATGAGAGCCAAGGCCAATAAACTCAACATCAGAATTGAAGTCAATATTGATAACGTGGTTATTTGCAGCGACCCCATTCTATTTTGCCGTGTGATACGAAATCTAGTAGAGAACGCACTGGTTCATAGCAATGCATCCGTCATTGCAATTCGTTGCTCCGAGCTCGATCACCAACTTGTTGTGGAAGACAATGGTCGCGGAATACCGGTCGAGGAACATTCGAGAATTTTCAGAGAATACAATCAACTTGAAAACCAAAATGCAACCAATAGCAAAGGTCTTGGCTTGGGTTTGGCTATCGTTAAGCGGATGTCTGATCTGTTAAACATCTCTATAAATTTGCATTCGGTCATGGGCCAACTAACGCGATTTACATTGCAACTAATACCGGGTGAAATCAACAAAGTTCGTGAAAACGAATCGCCGTATCAAATATCGTCACATACCGACATTGCTCACCAAGGCGTTAACGTCTGCGTCATTGATGATGAAGAAAGCATTTGCATAGCCATGCGAACCATGTTGTTGCAAATGGGAATGAATCCCGTCGTTGGTGCTGATGCCAACATGGTAATAGATGCCTGTATAGAGGAACAAGTACAACCCGATTTGATCATCGCAGATTATCGCTTGCTCAATGGACGCACGGGTGATGAGGCAATCTTGCAAGTCAAGCGCGCTCTTAACATTGATGTTCCAGCCATGATTATTACCGGCGACACATCACCAGCCCAAGTTGCACATGCCGCGAAGAGTGGATTTACTTTGTTGCACAAACCGGTACAGCCTCAGTTTCTTGCTACTAGCATTGCCGAAATACTGGACAAGTCAATCACCCACGAGACCTCCCAAGCCAGCTAATTACCGCGTAAGCCTATACACAGCGGCCAAGCTTGCTCATCACTAGTTAGCGCTTTACATAAAACAGATTATGCTTTGGACGCATTAATCCGTAATGTTCCATTCGGGCGATGCCCTGACAGTGTGATCACTAACCAAGACGTGTAGTTTTAGCGACAATAGCGACTAATACTGCACTAAGCTGCATGCAGGCTTAACCCATAAGCATATAAGAATACTACAAACGAACACCTGCCAATTTTTTCACGCCAACCGCATTCTGGCAAGTACCAACCACACACAGTATCGTATCGACACCAATCAAATCGATTGTATGTAGCTATTGACGGGTTTTAATTCGAGAGTAATTAAGATGAAAACTTTTTCTAGAATGATACTGATAACTATTTGCGGAATGCTGTCACTTAGCTTGGCAACACCGGCATTTGCCGCTCGTTGCGGCGGTGGGAAAATAATCGAAATCAAGGAAGGTGGTTGGAACAGCGAGGACTTTATGCTGATGGTGGATTACTCTGACTTCAGCAACCAGCATCCGGGCACAACGTTTGGCGGCTACATACGTTACTCGGCAGAATCGCTTTCATCAGAACGACTAAATGCGATACGCAAGCTGGCACTAACAGCCATGGTATCGTCCAAAACGGTTCTCGCTTACAGCCATAACAATCATTGTAGCGACGCAACAGAACTGACGATCTATGCCGTGCGCTAAACACTTAAACGCTTCCGCTACGTAAACGGTATGACAATCAGAGACGTGAAAATGACGACAACATACTCTCGAATACCATTCACGCTCCTGCTGCTCTTTGCTGTAGGTATACAAAGCGCAGGTGCGGCTACCTATCAGAACACGCTACCCATCAATGCAGAAGATGGCAGCCCACTTGGCTATGCGCATGTGTTTAAACCGACAGATCAAAACAGCGACGCTGATCAATCGAAAGAACCCATCGTTTACCTGCCCGGCTTTGATATCAACTTGGCCAACCTTATCGAGAACCAATCCACCGGGCAACAAGGTACACAATCCGTCGCCATGAAAACTATCAGGGATTTGGTTTTTACTGATTCCCCGAACCCGGCCAGTCAACATCCACAGCTGTTAGAGGCGCTGGTAGATGACTACGGACACACACTGGTTATATTAGAATATGCGAACGACCAAGCAGGTATAAAGCGCAATGCGCATGCGGTAGAAACGATGCTGCGCGATCTTCGACTACCTGTCATGCAAAGTTATAGGAGCACTGGTACTCGTAGTATTTTACTTGGCTGGAGCATGGGTGGTTTGATAGGACGCTATGCACTTACAAAAATGGAACAGGCCGGAACAGAACACCACATAGGTTTATATGTATCTTACGATGTCCCGCATCAGGGCGCGAGTTTTCCCTTAGCAATAGAGGCGTTCGTAGCGTTAATGCGTGAACGCATCGCCGAGCAATCATCAGCACCCGATCTGCCCGCTTTTGAGTTTTTGCTAGAAACCGCACAGTTAAAGTTCAATAGCGCGTCAAGCCGCGAAATGCTCAAACCCTATCTCGGTCTTCAAGCTAATGCACCTGTGCAAAGCCAATTAATGAGTCGCTATGAAGCAATAGCTAATGACCCAGCCAACAATGCTGCGCACAACGCTTTTTATGCGATCAGAAATGAGCTTTCATTATTGGGCTCTTACCCAGAACGTTTGAAAAAAGTAGCTATTAGTAACGGCAACTTGATGGGATTTAGATTGCCATTGCCGCAACCGCGCAACGGTAACGAACTGGTTCGACTCACAGCGAGAATTCCGATATCACGTCGTTATAAAATAAGAGTGATGGATGTTCGCCTTTACGATGATTCCTCAGAAAGCGCTAAATCCAACTGCAGAATTAATTACTTTTTTGACACAACTAGATGCCCTTCTCTACAAATGCCGCCGCAGCTGCAAAACCTTAGCGCGAACGTTGGTAGTCACACCAATGTGATTGCACGGTTAGCCTCTGTATTCGAAAATCAGCAAAGCCTGCAGTCTGAGTGGTTAAACCAAGGCTACGAAGTAGAATTCAGTGGCGATGTACCCAATGGCGAAGGGCTCACCACGTTTATTCCACTACACAGTGCCTTCGACTTTAACCCTGACCTAGCTGACGTTGCATCGGTAGTTGCGGAGCAAACGCCCTTTGATTCTATCCACGCCAATGTTGCGCAGAACCAAGCACACAATGCGGTGTCTCCGGAAATCTTTCTCGCTATTGTCGAAGAAATTAAACAACGGCGCCAGGAGCAGGTAACGCTGCAGGCATTACCGGCTATTTACTGATGCTAAGTAGCCAAACAAGTGAAAAAAGCTTATCCGAACACATCCATCCGCGGCATTAGTTTTAACAAATGCTGTGAGTACTCGTGCTGAGGTGATTCAAAGAGGGTTTCAGTTTCAGCTATTTCACAGATCGCACCGTGCCGCATAACGGCCACACGATCACACATTTGACGAATAACCGGTAAGTCATGCGATATAAATAATAGCGTTAAACCAAGCTCTTCCTGCAAATCTTTTAACAAATTAAGAATTTGCGCCTGAATGGAAACATCTAGCGCGGAGGTGGGTTCATCACAAATGAGCACGCGCGGCCTTGAAGCGAGTGCTCGTGCAATGGAGATTCGCTGACGCTGCCCACCTGAGAATTCGTGCGGGTATCGCAGTGCGGCATCAGCCCCTAAGCCTACGTGATCCAGAAGGTCTTTTACAATCTGGCGGGTGTGTTTTTCATTGTCCGACGTTTTATAAAATCGGATAGGCTCAGCCACAATATCCAGCACACGTAATCGCGCGTTTAAGCTACTGTAAGGGTCTTGAAATATCATTTGAAGATTTAGACGTGCAGCTTTTACCAATGGGTCTTTCTGGCTGCCCAACACACTCTGGCCTAAAATTTCGACAGAACCTGCGTCGGGTTTATGCAGACCGGCAATCAGTCGTGCCACGGTGGATTTACCTGAACCAGATTCACCAACAAGCCCAAACGATTCCCCTTGTGCTATCGCAAAGCTGATGCAATCGACCGCTTTAAGCATCCGTCGGTTGCGTTTGAGTATGGCACCTTGCAATTTGAACGATAGCGATAAATCGCTTACTTCAATCGCTGGTGCTTTGTTATCTTTATCGATATGCGTTTGTTGAAGCTGACTTTGCTTACCGAGCCAGTGTGTGTTGATATCTATGCGTTGCATCGTGTTAGCCGTCGCATCACCAGTTCCATCGATGTAGTCAACGCTTGCGAATCGATGCAAACGTTTATCTGCCGGCGGCACCGCCGAGATCAAACTCTTGGTGTATTCGTGTTGAGGGTCACCCAAGATCTGTTTTACATCACCGGTTTCAACGATGTTGCCGCGATACATGACAGCGACCCGATCAGCAATATTGGCAATAACGCCAATATCGTGCGTAACGATAATGACGCCTAAATTTCGCGTTTTACACAAGCCACGAATCAAGTCGAGAATTTGTGCCTGTACCGATACATCTAGTGCGGTTGTAGGTTCATCAGCAATGATAAGATCTGGGTCACCAGCCAATGCCAATGCAATAACCACACGTTGACGCATTCCACCCGAAAATTCATGCGGGTAAGAACGCATTCTCGCTTTAGCTTCTGTTATACCAACTGATTCAAGTAACTCGATGGCATTTTGTTGAGCTTGTGCCTGGCTTACACGCTTTGTTTTTTGGATGGTTTCAACCAGCTGTTCACCGATGCGTAGTAATGGATTAAGCGAGGTTTGCGGGTCTTGGAAAATCATGCCAATGCGATCGCCACGGATATGGCGCATTGCATCTTCATCTTTGCCGCGTAATTCTTCTCCGTTAAAACGGATGCTGCCATCGCTAACCTGACCTGGCGGCTCTAACAAGTCAATTATGGCGTTACCGATGGTCGACTTGCCGGCGCCAGATTCCCCAACCAAGCCCAACACTTCACCGGCTTCAACATGTAACGATACAGACTTAGCCGCGTTTACAGTAAGGCGACGCGCTTTAAAATCTACATCCAGATTATCGATTTCAAGAAGCATAGTCTTAATTATCGCAGCTTAGGATTAAGCGCATCGCGCATCCAGTCACCGAGCAAGTTTACGGCGAATACAAGTACGACTAACGCAATTGCCGGAAACAAGGTTATCCACCAGAGGCCTGAGAACAAGTACTCGTTTCCTACCCGAATAAGGGTCCCTAAACTTGGCGTAGTTGGCGGAATGCCTTGTCCTAAAAACGACAGCGTGGCTTCGGAGATAATCGCAAGCGCTAGACCAATGGTCGCTATTACCAGCACAGGCCGTAACGTATTGGGTAACACATGCCGAAGAATGATTAGTCTTTTCGGTAAGCCAATGACTTTGGCCGCTTGCACATATTCTTTCTGCGATTCAACCAAAGTCGCACCCCGAGCAACGCGCGCAAATTGCGGCCAATCGGTTAGGCCGATCGCAAATATCACCACGTAGATCGCGAAGTCTTCTCGCATTTCTAACGGCAACATGGTACGGCCTATGCCGTTGATGAGTATCGCTAATAAAATGCCAGGGATGGTTAGTTGTACATCAGCAACGCGCATGATGATGGTATCGGTTAACCCACCAAAGTAGCCTGACAACACACCTAATGTGACGCCTAGCACCATGCCTAAACAAACGGCAGCTATACCAACAAGAATCGATAGCCGACCACCGTACAAAATGGTGGATAGCATATCTCGTCCTTGATTATCGGTACCCAGAAAATATTGTTCTTGCCCACCTTCTACCCAAGACGGTGGTAACTTACCATCCCACAGTGAAATTTGCGCAGGGTCGAATGGGTCGAACGGTGCAATCCATGGTGCGAACATTGTGACCATGATGCAGAGAAATGTGATCAGCGCTGCGATCATCGCGGTAGGCGTATGAAAGAATGACCACGCGATGTCGTTGGTCAAGAGGCGCTTGAAAAACCCGTTGGGGTTCTTGTGAGTTGAAGTATTGATCTTATCGCCCCGTTATTCTAATGCGAGGATCGATAAATACATAAAGCAAATCCACAATCAAATTAACCACCACGAACACCAGCGCAACAAAACACAAATACGCAGCCATGATTGGCACATCGGCAAAATCCACAGCTTGTATAAACATCAATCCTGTACCTGGCCATTGAAAAACGGTTTCTGTGATCACGGAAAACGCGATTAACGCACCAATGTTCAAACCAATAATGGTAATAACCGGCACCAGAGTGTTCTTTAGCGCGTGGGTAAAATTTATCGCACGTTCTGACAAGCCGCGTGCTCTGGCAAACTTTATGTAATCAGTTTGCATGACTTCAAGCATTTCTGATCTTACTAACCGCAAAATCATGGTTAGCTGAAACAAACTTAAGGTTATTGCCGGAAGAATGATTGAACGCCAACCGTCAAGGGTTAAAAAGCTGGTTCGCCACCAACCGAGATCGACTATGCCCGCGCGGCCAGATGAAGGTAGCCAACGCAAAGTGACAGCAAAGAGATAGATCAGACCTATACCGATAATAAACGTCGGTAAAGACACACCAACAAGCGATGAGGAGAGAATAAATTTTGATAGCCAGCCATCTCGCCGAATACCTGTGTATACGCCAGCGACTATTCCAAACACCAATGCGATAACGGCTGATACAAGAACCAATTCCAGCGTGGCAGGCAGGCGCTCTTTTATCAGTTCGTCCACGGGTCGCTTACTGCGATAACTCAAGCCAAATTCACCACGCACAGCATTACCGACAAACCGAAAATACTGGGTAAATATCGGGTCATCTAACCCAAGTTCTTGATAGATTTTTACGCGATCTTCTCGTGTCGCCTCTTGCCCTACCATGTTGTTGACCGGGTCGCCAACAAAATTAAACAGAGAAAAAGAGATAAGCGACACCACGGCCATGACCAAAACAGATTGGCCTAATCGACGCAGAATATACGCAAGCATATGGCTACTCGTGTGCTGTAGGGCGTGTGTAGGTGTGGAGCAAAAAACTAATGCAGGGGCCGCAATCGCAGCCCCTGCACTAACAACCTACTTCTATTTACTGCATTACCACGAAGCGTGGTCGTAGGAAATCATCAGCTGCGATGGGTGCATCGACACCATCGGCCATACCCCAAGCAATAACCTGGTGATGAATAGGAATGTATGGCATGTCATTTCGAATTTGAGTCCACGCTTCGTCAATCATGCCTGTACGCTTATCCAAATCAGTTTCAGATGCAATTGCACTTGTGATTTCGTTAACACGTGGATTGTTGTAACCCACCGCATTCCAAGACCCTTCTGAGTCTAGTAGGTATGAGAATACATAGTGGCTATCGAGTGTTGGTACACCCCAACCAAGCATGTAAAAGTCAGAAACTCGATTTTGAATCTTAGGGAAGTGCTGTGCTTTTGGAATAGCTTCCAAGTTCACTTGTACCCCAATTTTTGCGAGCATGGCTACCGCCGCCTGACAAATCTTCTCATCGTTGTTATAGCGATTATTCGGACAATCAAGCTGTACACTAAAACCATCAGCATAACCCGCTTCAGCCATTAACGACTTCGCCTTTGCTACGTCCAGAGGAATTTCTGCGTCTTGATCGGGCGTGTTACCCAATACACCAGGTGATGTAATCATGCCTGCCGGGAAACTCAAGCCTTCCATAACAACGCGTTGAATAGCTTTACGATCAATGGCCAGGTTCATCGCTTCACGAACTCGAATATCAGCAAATGGATTTTTACCTTTAATGTTAGAGGTACGTAGTTCTTCAACACCTTGGTCCATACCAAAGAAGATGGTACGAACTTGAGGTACGGTTGTGGTTTTTAAACCGTCGGCACCGTCAATGCGTTTTAGATCTTGCAGTGGTGGATCTTGAACAAAGTCAACTTCACCTGATAGCAGCGCAGCTACGCGGGTTGCGGCGTTGCCGATTGGGCGATACTCTATTTTATCAACGTTGCCCGGAAATTCACTCTTACCCCACCAATCAGCATTGGCTTCCATAACAGTTAATTCATCAGGTGCGCGAGACACCAGTTTAAAAGGTCCCGTACCGTTGTTGTTTCTAACTGCAAACGTTTCTTCTTTGGCCGCGAAGTCTTGCGGGTTTACCACGTTGTTCGCTTCCGCCCAACCTTTATCCATCATGAACAAAGATGTCAGCTGATTCGGCAAAATAGGATTTACACCATCGGTGGTGAATTGAACTGTGTGATCATCGATGACTTTAATATCAATAACGGATTTGATCTGTTCTTTAAAGTCAGACGCTTCGTGCGCGGCACGCCCGAAACTAAATGCAACATCTTCGGCTGTGAAGTCTTCGCCACCGTGGAACTTTACGCCCTGGCGAAGATTGAATGTCCACACCTCACCTTCGGCTGACCATGACTCCGCCAATTCAGCAACAAGATTCATTTCTGGGTCGCGAGTTACCAGCGTCTCGTACATCATGCCGTTCATGGCTATCGTAGGCGCTTCGTTTTGTGAATGTGGGTCAAGCGTTAGCGCATCGCCTTGGCTAGTCCAGCGAAGTACGTTTTCAGACATCGCCTGCCCTGAATACATCACTAGCGACATAGATGCCGCAAGTATCAGTTTTTGGTATTGCATATGATTATCCTCTTCCAAGCATTAAAAACTTATCGCGCTATCCACGAGGTAAAAACCCAATGTGCCACGAATTTTGTTGTCGGTTCTTATCGTCTGACCCCGTCTGACCAATTCTAAGCAAGATCGCTCTAAGCAAGACAGCGAGCCGACAAGAGCCGCAATTGTGCTGACCACACACTCGTCTAAACGAGAGATATAGCCATCTTCCCCTGTTATTCTCACACAATTCGTATCTTTAGTCGAACTGAGTGAACGCCTCAACGACGGGCCCTTCGACTACATCAATTTCTAGATCAATTCACGCCCGATAGAGCCCCTGAAAAGCGTTTTTTACGTATAAACTGCTGCTGTACACCCCTTCACCACCACGAGTAGGAGCTCAGCATGTCAGCAGGCCGACAATCCGCCATCGACAGAGCCGTGCGCTACATCGACAACGGAGAGTTTGAATCCGAGCTAGCCCGGCGTGTAGCGATAAAATCTGAAAGCCAATTGCCAAATAATGTGCACGCATTGCGCGAATATATTGATGCGGAAATGATACCCAACTTTGAACGGCTTGGGTTTAGCTGCCAGGTGTTTGAGAATCCGATAGAAGATCGGGGCCCCATATTACTGGCCACTCGTTTTGAAGATAGCAAGCTTAAAACGGTATTGGGCTATGGACATGGTGATGTCGTTGTCGGCCAAAGTGATCAATGGCAAAAAGGCTACAGCCCCTGGAAGATTAATCGCGATGGCGACAGAATCTATGGCAGAGGTACAGCAGACAACAAAGCACAACACACCATCAACATGGCCGCACTTCGATTCGTACTTGAACAGCGCGGGCAATTAGGCTTTAACGCACGCTTTATTATAGAGATGGGCGAAGAAGCTGGCTCACCAGGATTGCGAGAAACCATTAGCAACAACTTATCCGAATTTGCAGCCGATGTATTTATCGCATCCGACGGCCCCAGAGTTGACCCAGACATGCCAACGCTTACCTTGGGTTCAAGAGGCGCGATTAATTTTGACCTGATTGTAAATCTAAGGGAAGGTGCACATCATTCGGGTAACTGGGGTGGGTTAATTGCAGACCCTGCGATCATTTTGTCTAACGCGATTGCGAGTATCGCCAATGCAAAAGGACAAATACAAATTCCAGAATGGCTGCCACCCGCCCGTTCAGATGCTGTTAAGGATGCGCTGAAAGATGTACTTGTATCCGGTGGAGCAAACGCTCCAACGATCGACCCTGAATGGGGAGCTGAGGGTTTAACGCCTGCCGAAAAAGTTTATAGTTGGAACAGCTTTGCCGTATTGGCCATGACCTCCGGAAATCCAGAAAAACCAGTCAACGCGATTTCTCCGAGTGCAAAAGCACAATGCCAACTGCGTTACTTTGAATTGGTCGACTCAAAACGAATAATACCCGCGCTACGCGAACACCTAGATCAGCACGGCTACTCAATGGTGTTGATTGACGACACGCCAGAACATAATGGTGCAGCCTTTGAATCAGCACGCACCGAACCGGATGACCCGTGGGTTGAGTTCGTAAAGCAGTCAATGCAAACCACACTTAATCAGCCTCCGGTCGTACTACCGAGTATGGGTGGTTCAATTTGTAATGATTTATTTACCGATGTACTGGGCCTACCTGCTATCTGGATTCCGCATTCCTACGCCGGCTGTTCGCAACATGCGCCTGATGAGCATATATTAGAACCACTGTGCAAAAGTGCACTGGAAATCATGACAGGCTTGTACTGGGATATTGGTGAAGACTGATCCAATCAGTCACTAGACGCCGCCTAGCCGAAGAGTATAAAGTCATATTATACCCACACGCGATAGGTGATGCACAATGTTATTCTCTTCGAGGCGCCACGCCCGATTAATCAGTATTGCGGTTGTTTTTCTATTCTCAGGCACGATTGGGTTTGCACAAGAAACCAAAGAGAATGATGGCAATCAGGCAAAATCGCAAATGCTTGAATTGTGGAGCCCTGGTGACAGTGGCCAACGCATGCGAATACGCGGTCGTGTAAGCAACTCAACCGGCACACCGTTACCCGATGTGAAGATCCGTTTTCGACACGCCGATAGTGCAGGCTTAGACCGAAGCTATCATCAGGGTGAATTATCCACGAATGAAAGAGGTATCTATCAGTTTGGTTCGGTCATTCCAGGCAACAACCATCGCCTGAGTCATGTTCACGTATATATCAATCATCCAGGCTTTCGGTATTTAGAGACCGAGTTCTATTTTAAAGACGACCCAAAAGCTAATCCGGATGACCCAAACGCCATATTCCTTGAAGAGGGAAATGCCAATGGCGAAATTATGATGTATGGCCGTTGGGATGTTGTGCTCACCCCTGAGTAAGTTGCACACAATTACGCAGTGTTGTGCGCTGATCGTAGCCGTTTTCTTTAACGCCGCGTATGCCGATACGCATACCGAGTCTGCTCGCACAACACAAGCTACTGAAACTCGGCACGAGTTTTACTTCACACGTGGCATGTTTAGCGATGACTTCAGTATGGGTGATGACTTTGGCGGTAGTTGGTCTATCGATTATCCTAGCGCGGATCGACATTTCCTTTTCGCGCTAAACCGCCTAAGTAGCATTGATAGTTCTCCCGATGAAAATGCTATCAAACTTACCGACCCACGATTGAGTGAACTACCGCTACTCTATGCACTTGAAGTTGGTTCTATGCAATTGGCCAAAGCAGAAGTTATAGCGCTCAGGGAATATTTATTAGCGGGCGGCTTTTTATTTATTGATGACTTCTGGGGAAGTTGGGCTTGGTCAAACTTAGATGAACAAATGCAGCTGGTTTTTCCGGATAGAGAAATAGTGGATATTCCATCGACGCATCACATTTTTAAAATCGTCTACGATATTGAAAGCATCAAACAAATTCCAAACCTTCGTAACGGTATCGCCTTCGAACGCACTGGCATCACACATGAAGGTGATGGCAAAGAGCCTGGTGTGAGCGGGATATTCGATGACAACGGCAACCTGATGGTGTTAATCAATCACAACTCAGACCTTGGTGACGCCTGGGAATGGGCCGATCATCCAGAATACCCTTCATACTTCACAACGTATGCCGTTCAGTTAGGTATAAATGTCGTGGTTTATGCGATGACGCATTGAGTCCACATAAAACCGTACCTGCAGCGACTTTAATTATTCCCATCTTTAAAAATACCCAATCAAGGCAGAGTAATTTTGTCGGTACTACGCGAGCAAATATGAAGTGACCATTACTTAATGAGTTAGGTCACAGAATAGGCTCAATTTGATTAACAGTGCAAACAAACTAACACTGCAATCGAGCGTTATAAGTCTCATCTAATGCACAAATATAGATTCAGAGCACAGCCCCAGGGTTAATCTCGTTACGCTCCATGTCGATACAGCAACCACGCCTGACAATCCACACTCCTACAAAGTGAGCATGCTGAATAATGTCGAACTATAAAAGTTTATCTATTGCAACTGCCGTACTGGACATCCTGCCCAACCCGGTTCTGATAAAAAACGCGTCTCTCGAGTATGTTTGGATAAACGATGCGTTTGAACGATTATTCAGCGTTAATCGTAGTGACGTCGTTGGCAAACTAGATAGTGATCTATTTCCGAACCGGCAGGTTGCCCAATGCAATGGGGGCGATATGCGTGTATTGAATCACGGCGAAATTGACGAATCGGTTGAAACCGTTTTTGAAAAATCGGGATTACCTAAGGAGATGATCACTCGAAAAAGCAAGCTCGTCATTAGCGAAACAGAGGTGTATCTTGTTGGTGTAATGCATGATATTACGGATGTCACTCGTGCTAACGAAGCGCTGGTAATCAGCGAAACCAAGCTACAGGAAAAAGCCCAAGAATTAGCGGTACTTGCCTCCACAGATGCATTAACTGGGTGTTTGAACCGTCGCGCGTTCATGGACTCGGCGCCGGCAATATCTGAAAATCAATTTCAGTCTTTTGCTTTGCTGTTGATGGATCTAGACAAATTTAAATCTATCAATGATCAATACGGCCATGAAATAGGTGATCGTACACTGCAACATTTTACTAATGAAACCAAATCTCAGCTTCTGCCTTCAGATAAGCTCTATCGCTATGGTGGTGAAGAATTTGTTCTGTTACTGGATGTTGGCAATCAACAGGAAGCTGCGCAAAGAGCCGATCAGATTCGTAGCCATATATCCAATACACCCTTGATCGAAGACGAATTGTCCATTGATCTAAGCATCAGCATAGGTCTGGTGTTTAAGGACAAAGGGAGCAGTTGCAACTTAGATGAGTTGCTGCATAGCGCAGATGAATGCTTGTACAAGGCTAAAGACGGTGGTCGTGATCGCGTTGAGATGGCTGCCGCTTAGCTGGCCTTGCTTAACGCCCCGTCTGAGAAGATTTCAGCAAGCAAATTATTGATGTTCCCCATCTCATTTGCAAGGTCTTGCGCGTTCATAGGCTTGCAAATGTAATAGCCCTGAATCTCATCGCATTCGTTCGCGCGTAGAAATTCAAGATGCTCCGCCGTTTCAACACCCTCGGCGAGGACTTTTATATTCATGCTACCAGCCATGGCGATAATGGCTTTTGTTATTGCTTTATCTTCACTGTTCTCAGTCAGATGACGAATAAACGATTGGTCAATCTTTAGCTGATCGATTGGAAAGTGCTTTAACTGACTCAAGCTAGAATAACCTGTTCCGAAGTCGTCAATACTCAGCTCAACCCCTACCTGTTTTAATGCTTTTAATGCATTAACTGCGTGCTCAGTGTCTACCGCGAGCACGGATTCCGTAATTTCCAACTTTAGCTGGGCAGCATCTAACCCTGTATCAGCTAATACTGATTCGATTAGTTCAGTAAAACCAGCTTGGGCAAACTGTAGCACCGAGATATTAACCGCCATTTTTTGCACGTCGAAACCATCATCTATCCAACGCTTGGTTTGCTCACAGGCGGTGCGTAATACCCATTCACCTAACTCAAGAATAAAACCATTCTCTTCAGCGATGGGAATGAATTCTATGGGCGATACAAACCCCAGTTCTGCGTCGGACCAGCGCAATAGGGCTTCGGCAGAGTCTACTTTGCCCGATTCCAAATCTAATTGCGGTTGATAGAACACTTCAAATTGATCTTCTTTCAAAGCCATACGCATGCGGTCTTCAACCGCATGGTAGCGAACCAGTTCTGCATCTCTGTCATGGCTAAAGAAACGGTGCATATTCTTGCCAGCTCGCTTTGCGTCATACATGGCAATATCGGCATTTCTGAGTAAAACATCTACGGTCTCACCGTCTTCAGGAAATAGTGCTGTACCAATGCTTAAACTGGTGAACAACTCGTGCCCATCAACTTGAAGTGGTTCTTCAAACAATTGCGTTAACACATTTGCCAGCGAAGCGACCGAGTTCTTGCTCTCTATTCCCTCAAGCAGCAAGGTAAATTCGTCACCACTCATACGCGCAAGCGTGCTAGACCTGTAGCCGATATCGCCTTTCGATTCATAGACGCACAACATATTTTTTACTCTTTCACCGACGGCGTGAATCATTTTGTCGCCAATGGAGTGGCCAAAGGTATCGTTAATTTTTTTAAAGTCATCCAGATCAAAATATGCCACGGCGAATTGTTCGCCATTTTCACGTGCCATGATTATGGATTGGCTTAAGGTTTCAGAGAACAATGTACGATTGGCCAACCCAGTCAGTTCGTCATAAAACGCCAACTGATGGATGCGTTGTTCTGCCTTACGGCGATCGGTAAAATCCTGGACGGTTGCTTGCAAGTGGCACAGCTTACCATCGTCCGAAAACACCTGCTCTAGCACTTGGCGTATCTGTCGATTCTGACCGTTTTGAGACACGATCTGAAAATCGATAGTGCCTGCGAACTTTTTATTAGTGACGTTTTTAAACCAGGCGACAACTCTGCTTTTATCGTCTGGGTGTACAACACTGCATAATAGTATCAATGAAGGTTTATGCGCTTTCGCGTCTATCCCAAACATTAGGTACATTTGATCAGACCAGAGCATCTCTCTGGTGGCGAAATTAAAACTCCAACTACCCAACTCAGCAATGCGTTGCGCCACCGTCAGTCGTTCTTGACTTCGCGTCAACTCTTCTGAAGCCTTGCTCGCACGGTACATATACTTTAAACGACGACATAGCAAAGACCAATTAATAGGTTTAGTAGCAAAGTCAGTAGCGCCCGCACTATAAGCTAGATCTATCGCTTTATTGTTGTTCAAGCCGGTTAGCATTAAAACTGGCGTATTGGCGTACTTGGGCATAGCACGTAATTTTGAACAGACTTCAAAACCGCTTAATCCTGGCATTTCTACATCGAGCAAAATAAGATCGGGCTCTTCAGTGGCAAGGCATTTCAAAGCTTCTTCACCGTCACCGGCCTCGGCAAACCTGAATCCGGCCTGAGATACAAATTCTAAAGCCATCATGCGGGTGGTATGGTCATCATCAACAACCAAAACCAACGGTGCCTCAACGTGCTGCGACTCACCCATAGCTATGCCGCCTTTTTCTCTTCATGTTGCAAAGCGTCCAATAATCTTGAATGCTCACGGCATACGTTGTTTAGCAGATCGGCGGCAGTATCAAGGTACTCGCTCTTTCCAGCGTTTTCCAGCAGCTGACAAGCATTGCCCATGGCTTTGCCTCCCCAGCTCACACTGCTGGACTTCAACCGGTGTGCGATAGAACCCACCGAGTTGCCATCTCTACTTGCAATTGCATCAGTTAACAGTTTGATATCAGAGGCGGAGGAGACTTTATACTTGTCCAGCAAGGAGCCAAAGAAGCCAGCCGATGCCTGTGCACACATGTCAGAGACTTCACTGAATATTGCAGCGTCGATCACCGGTAAACTATCACTATCAGGTTCATTCGACACGGCTTGAATGTCTGTTGTGTCAACCAATTCCAACCACTTCGATAACATGGTTTTGAGATCTTGATTTGATACTGGCTTACTCATGTATTCATCCATGCCGCTTTCAACACAGCGCTGCCTATCCCCTTCCATGGCATTCGCGGTTAACGCAACAATAGGCAATCGCTTTCCCTTGCCAGACTTTTGTTCTTTCGCTCTTATGGCCTCTGTGGCTGCAAAACCATCCATCACTGGCATCTGACAATCCATTAGCACAACGTCAAACGAATATTTTTCTAATGTCTTTAACGCATCTTCCCCATTGTTTGCAAGCGTTGCATTGATGCCAAATTGCCTTAACACTTCCAACATCATATCTTGGTTAACCGGGTTATCTTCAACAACCAACACATTGCCTTTGAAGATATTCTTATCGATTTTTTGCGCTATATTTTTTTCTTGTTTGCACTGTATATCCCGATCTGTAATTACAGCCGTTAAAGAGTTGTACAATTCAATTTGCCGTACTGGCTTGATCGCGACCGTAGTAATGCCCATTGATTCAAACTCGGTCAAATCGTGCTCCGATGAGGAGCTCAGTAGTACCAGCCGTGTATCTATCGCCAATTCGTGCTTATTAATACATGTCGCTAAATCAAGCCCGTTCATGTGCGGCATTTGCATATCAAGAATAGCGATATCAAACAGCGTATTCGCCTCGTGCGCATTCTCAAGCTCAACCAGCGCTTTCGCACCACTACTCACACAAACCGAATTTGCCCCCCAAAAACTCACTTGCTCAGATAGAATTTCTCGATTCGTATCGTTATCATCAACAATTAGTACACGCTTACCGGCTAAGGCATTGTCAAATTGCCACGCCTCTTGCACATCGATGGAGACTTTTTCCAACACGGCAGTAAACCAAAACGTAGATCCACCCGAGGCTCTCCCATGCATGCCAATGTTGCCACCCATTAGTTCTGCCAGCTTGGAAGATATTGTCAGTCCAAGACCTGTACCACCAAAGTTACGAGTGGTTGTCCCATCTGCCTGTACAAACGATTCAAAAATACTACTACGCTGCTCTTCTGGAACACCAATACCCGTATCATTAACTTCAAATTTAGCCAACACACGATTGTGCTCGGTGTCTTCTATCGATAGCCGTACCGTTATCTCACCTTCATTGGTAAATTTGATTGCATTACCCATCAGATTGATTAGTACTTGCCGTAATCGATTTGCATCACCGTTAAACGCTACATGGCTACCAGGCGGTATATCGACAATCAATTCAACACCCTTACGGTGCGCCGCGTCCACAAGCATCTCGGCAATATCTTCAACCATTAATCGTAAATCAAATACGCTTTCGGTCAGTTCGAGTTTACCCGCCTCGATTTTAGAAAAATCAAGTATGTCGTTGATAACAGCCAACAAAGCTTTGCCAGAGCGGGATATTGTTTCTGCGTAACGAATCTGTTTTTTCTCAAGCGGGGTATTTAGCAATAGATCTGTCATACCCAAAACCCCGTTTATTGGAGTGCGAACTTCATGGCTCATATTCGCTAGAAACTCACCCTTGAGCTTTGCTGCATGTTCGGCAGCTGCCGTTTTTTGCACTAGCTCTTGTTCATTGATTTTTACCGCAGTCCTCATCGCGTCGAAACTACGGGTTAGTTGACTGATTTCGTCTTGCGAATGACTTTCAGGCAGCTTGTGATCAAAGTCGCCCGCAGCGAGTTTTTCGGCACTGGTCACTAAGGCGTTCACTGGATTCACAATAGAACGCGAGACCATATAAGAGACACCGGTTACGAGCAGCAATAGCAGTGCTGCAGCGAACATGTACATTTTCTCTAATCCCCTAATACCGGCATAAGCGATGTCACTGTCCAACAACATGTGCAAACGCCACTGCGGGTCTCTGAACTCACTATTGGGTTTGGATAAAACCGACACCATCATGTATGGTTTGTTATCCATACTGATTTCCTTTACTTGGCCATCGTCTGTAGCACTTGATAGCAGCATAGCCGGCATGTCCATCCCTGCAGTGCCATAGAGCATGCGGTTCGCATCTGTTTGAGATGCCATAGACTCGAGGAAAACCATTCTATTCTCATCTTGCTGGCCACCAAACAAAGTGCCTTTCGACAATTCTGATTGCAGCATCTGCCAATCGATAGTTCCAATGAGTGCGCCAGCGATTGCTTTGGGAATAGTATCGCTAAACAGCGGAACACTTTGCGTAGCTACCATCTTATCCAGTCGATAGGAATGTACGACCGGACCATCAAATTCAATACCCAGTTTGGGCGCCTCAAACTCCCATGTACCGTTAAGATCGGTGTTGATATATTCAGATTTCGAACTTGCAACAGCTATACCGCTATAGTTTGCAACAATGATTTCAGTAAACAGAGGCGTTTGCTCAGCAAATCGGGTTAGGTCTTCTTGCAGGCTGTTTATGTCACCATCCGAACTCACATTTCGCATAGTGGATAGCATACTCAGTGTATTGAGCTGATGCTTTGCTGAAGTTAGTTTTCTTTGTAGCGTTTCCAATTCCTCAACCGCACGAACCTGCAGTGTTTCTTTTACCGTTTTCGTCAGTGATTCATTGATAATATTAAACGACAAGGCGATGATCGCCAGAAGTGGCAGAACAGCACAAAGAACGGCGGCAACGGGAAGTTTGGTACTTAGCTTCACTACTGAATTCTCAATTAAACCGCAAGCGCTGCGGAAACAAATAATTTAGAGAATCTTCCGTGTTAACCCACTTTCAATGCGGGTTGATGTAATCGAAAATCAGTATCTTACTTTTGCATCATCTCTGTATCTGAGATCGGCCTGCAACCCAATTGCTTTACGCCTTACTGGTTAAGTCGCGTGAAATTTTTTTGCAGATCAACACAAATCACGGACTGAAATTCAATTAATACCAAATTGGGGGGGGTTACATGAATGACTTTGCTTAACTAGACTTAATTTGGCACAGAATTGGATTTATTTAGTTACTCTTAGTGTACAGCTTAAAGTTTCCCAAGAGCCGCTGTCCAAGATAGCGGCTCATCGTCGCCAACATCATCGCGGTAGGTAAGGGATACCAAAACAAAGATGCAAGACATAGCTATCCGCAGTAAAGTACGCCAGCTTGCAATTCAATTGATGACCATTGAATCTGGGTAGCGCTCAGCTAAGACGAGATAATCACCTCACTACTGCCAAGCCTCCCGCTGTCCGATGCAGTCGGCCATTTTCACGATATCGGCGGCCTACTCATCGGGAGCTAGACTTCAATATCAAATACATATAATAAAAGAAGAAGACTGATCACTCAGATCAGTCCCCTTCTTCAATACCACTTGGAGGAGGTATGGCAATATTAACGAGCCTATTGCCAGCTGTCTGCCGTTAAATCTGCATTGGGGTGCTGCATTTTTTTGATCACTCTTTGTCATTGCCTCATAAGAGCCGTTCTTCCAGTTAGGACTATTAGATTTAATCTTGAGCCATATAAGTGCATCGCGATACATAACATCGTCGATGGTGCATTCACAACGTCCATTGCTTCATCGTGGTGCAGCACTCGTCTTCAGTAACAGCGCTTATAACAATCTTGTCAATGTTATTAGTTTTTATTTACCGGCGTATAAATAAATATTGTTTGTGTAAGTGGATCCAATAGCGCTATTTTCTAATACATCAATCATACAGCTAAGGAGACCTCAATGACTTATTTCAAGCGTGTTGTTATGGCAGTAGTTCTGCGCTATGCAAGAGAAGCTCACTATTATCTTCAAGCAATATCATCAGAGCAGCCCATTAACAATGGTTTTTCCGCAGCTAACACGACACGTGAGGCAGCCTAATGTTTTCTGTTGCGAGCAAGAACACTAATATCAACCCTACCCGTCTCGCTAACAACGTCGCATATGAGGAAGCGCACCGTTGGATTGGCTGTCGTCTCATACTTCACAAAGCACTGTTGACGTTCAAACCAGGGACTCGCTGCGTAGTCATGTGCGTTGTAGATTTTGGTGATGGACCGCTACTCTGGGTTGTGACTGATGATGAACAGCAAAATGAAGTTGATCAATTAGAGTTGTCTTGCATCTCAGATTATTTTCGACGGCAAAAAACTGAGTCTCTCATTCAATCGGTCAGCGAAGTCCCATTTGTTCACTGCTGATTTATAGCTGTCGCCTCGTTAGCAATTTAAAAAAGCAACTGTAGTTTTTACTCCACGCAAGAAAGGAAAATGATATGAAATTCATACCTAAAATAGCCGTAATTCTTGAAAATCATGCCAAGCGTAAAACGCTGCAGCAGCTCCGCTCAATGTCGGATAGGCAATTAATTGACTGCGGGTACTCGCCAGAACTTCTCAGAGAGGGAATTAAGGCATGGCCGTGGAGGGAGCTACCTGAAAGTATTGCGCCAATTCAATTTGATCAGTTATTAAACCATGGTAGTGTTTCCAAGAAGAATGAACATACACCTAAGACAGTGGAGAAAAGATTTTTGGCCCAGCAAGATGCAGCATAGAAAACTGTATTACTCCTGCGTTGAACCGGTAGAAGAAGGTATGGCATCCATATGAAGTACTACACACGTCGATTCGTTAAACCTAACGATCTAAATACCAGTGACCGTCTGTTTGGCGGTCAACTGCTCAGCTGGATTGATGAAGAAGCTGCCATCTACGCGAGCTGTCAAATAAAACACGACAGGGTTGTTACCAAGTACATATCAGAAATCGATTTCAAAACCTCTGCGCGATTAGGCGACATACTGGAATTCGGTCTAGAAGTAGTCGATTCTGGACGCACATCGATTACCTTGCGATGTGAAGTGCGGAACAAGAAAACCCAAATCGTTGTCATCGCCATTGAACGTATTGTATTTGTCGCGATCAATAATGAAGGCAAAGCAGTACCGCATAAATATGCCGCAGAGTATTTGAAGGCGGTATGAATGTTGCCTGGCCATCGGCTTATCGGGGTCAACTATAGCCATTCGCCCAATCATCGTAATGATATGCCTCCATTTTGGCTCAGCTTGACTGTTGATTTCTTCAGGCATAGATCCGTCAATCACCCGTTGCTAACTTCACTAATAATTCGCTCATTCAGACTAATCCTATCGATTTAACCACTCCGTTTTACCCCATCCAAACCATTGTGTTGGCCAACAAGTTGTACTTAAATATTCTTATCGTTTGTTTTGTAGTAACAGTTCCCTACTCTATCCCGTTTTTATTGCGCACTTTCATAGTCGCGGTCAAATAATATACATGTCTATTGAAAGAAGTCGCATTAACGCTCCTAGAACTACGCCAACCAACAAAAAATACCAAGGCCTGCTAATCGCAGGCTGTTTGGTTTTTGTCATCCTGTGGAGTTCAGGCTGGATCGGTTCAAAGTATGGGCAGGGCTACGCTGGCGTGTTTACGCTGTTGGTGTATCGTTACTCAATTGTTGTATTCCTGCTTTTCATAGCAGTCACACTAACACGTTCTTGGCGACGACTATCCGGTTCAGAATTAACGGTACATGCCGGCGTAGGGTTGTTGTCCCACGGCGTTTATCTTGGGCTATGCAACAGTGCCTTTCAGATGGGTGTTTCAACGGGAGTTGTGGCTCTGATTACAGCGCTTCTCCCAATGATCACGTCGTGTCTGTCTTCAAGCGTATCTGGTGAAGTGGCAAATCGTCGCCAATGGCTCGGACTTTTCGTCGGATTGGTCGCGGTGATGATCGTCATTGCAGACAAGATTTTATTGGGTGGTGCCCCCGTAGCGTATCTTTTACCGTTTGTTGGAATATTTGCATTCAGTGTCGCAACACTGCTCGATAGGCGGTTCTCTATAAAAACTAAACGACGCAGGAAAATATCTACGCCGTTGCCACTTGTTTGTCTTATCCATTGCGGCAGTGCCTTGGGATTGTTTATACCAATTGCTGCAGTGACTGAACAGTTCAGTATGAACTGGGGTTACGAGCTGGCCTTTTCTGTTTTGTGGTTAGCCATAGTGGTATCGATAGGTGCCTATGGCATGATGTTCCTGATGCTGCGGCATCTTTCCGCCATAAAAGTTGCAAGCCTTGAGTATCTTGCCCCACCAACGACCATGCTCATCGCATACTTTATGTTTAACGAACGTCTTTCACTCATAGATTTTTGTGGCCTTGTTTTAGCAGGAATAGGCGTTTATCTGGTGCTATCTGCAAGAGAGGGCAACGCAAATAAAGCGCGCCAACTCTCCGTTTCACGCCGTTTAAAAGACGCTTGTTCATCGCAAAGTACTCACACCCCCTGGGTTATGTATCTCGGAAAAATAGACATCCATCTGGGTAACCCTGATACGACGCGCAGGTAAACTCTTGGCCAGTCAATTGCCATAAATCTAGCAAGCTCTGAAAATAGTTTGATGCCCGAGGGTAGAGTTAAACCGGCAAAGTATTGTTTGATCACTTATCACTAAGCAGCAGCTGAGAGCGTTCTTGGTCTATCTGGAAACGGAACTGACCTAGAATATTCATTCCCAACAAACCTTCAATGCCTTGCTCCCTGCCAAAATCGATCACAGCAATTTGCGTATTCTCTAGCCTATGCTTGCCCAATATTAATTCTGGAACAGAGAACACAGTGCCTTGAACCACTCCACTGGCCGTACGAAAAACGCGTCTATCTTGTTCTACCGCCTCACCGCTGTAATTGAGTTTATTAAACGCATCCAAAGACATCGCTGTCATGGATGCACCTGTGTCGATGAGCAAAGTCACGCTGTCTTGACGGGCGTTACTCAAGTTCACGGCATATTGATTGCCAACTTTTTGCAATTCGATTTTATCCGCACCCGCAAACAAAGAGTCATAAACGATGGTAGGTGTTTGGCTATCGTTTAATAAGCTATCCAATGCTTTATTTGCGGACTCCCCCACCAAACTATCATTCAGCAGCGCTCTGAACTGCTCAATAGCGAAAGCTTCGTCACCGCTTCGCAGATGAGCGATTGCCTGCCGATATTGATAGGAAGATGTCATCAGTCCGGATGTATCGATGTGTGCGTAAAAATTGATAAGCGATATCCAGTCTTCCTGACCTGTGTAAGAGCTATCCACATCTAAAACAAATCCGTTTAGACGACTCTCTACCCTCTCCCTATCATAATCGGAGTATGCGTATGTTTTGGCGAGCAGGAATACATTCACCACTTCGAGGTAGCTGCTGTTAACCTGATTAAAATGTGCCAGAAGCAGTAACACATCAATATCATCGTAATAAATCGATAAATAGTTTTCCACCAATGTCGAAAAATCACTGTTGTTGCGAGACTCAATCAGGAATTCCAGCTCTTTTAACAGCACAACTTTTAACTTGGCTGCTATTGATTCTCTGGACTGCTTTTGCTCCTGATACAGAACCATTGCATTAAAATATTGCCGCTGTTCGAGCAGAAATTTGAAAGTATCGACAACTGATTCACTGGCATCCTCCTGTGCCAACGCTATCGACTTGGGATTTGTGTTGTCGAGCGACGTGCTTTGCACCGTTGTGTTCTTGTTGCTTGACTGATTTGGATCAAGCTGCATAGTAATGCCATCGACATTGGTAACAGTACGCGTATTACCACCGGTTACGGTCGCAATAACGGCATCTATGTTGTACAGATAAGAGCCGAACCAGGTTTTACCGAACCAACCGACACCCAAGCCAACTATAAAGGCTATCGAAATTAAAACAGGGCTTTTCATACCGGTCCGAATATTTTGTCACTATTGTTTCTGAAATATCATTCAGTAAATCCAACGTTTTCCCAATGAACACTACTCATACCAAACGCACCATAGTTGGCCAAATCACGACGCGTGGCAATTAACTCTGGACGTTGATACAACGGTAAGGTATGCACGTTCTCCCAGATAATTCGATCCGCCCGGTTGGCAAGCTCAATGCGTTTTTCAGGATTGATTTCCGCACCAATCTGTTCTGCCAATTCATCAACCTCGGGTAAAGACAACTGCGCAAAATTGCTTTCTGACCCCGTGCCGTAAATCTGCTTTAAGCCGCTAAACGGATAAGGCGTGCCTATCCATGAAAACGCAATTAATTCAAACTCTTTTCCGCTAAGCGTTGGGCCAAAGCGCGCAACCGGGACGGTAACAATATCCAGTTGAATGCCTACCTCTTTCAACATGCTTTGCGCTTGCAAGGCTTCATTCTCCGACGCTTTAACCGTTGCCAGTTGGGAAAATCTAACAATAAGTTTTTGCTTATCCTTTTCACGGATGCCGTCTTCGCCAACAGTCCAGCCAGCTTCATCCAACACAGCTTTTGCTTTTTCAGGATTAAAGTCCAGGCCAGTAGCGCTGGCTGTGTCAACAAAGCCAGCTTGGCTTTGTAAAAACACATGATTGTTCAAAGGCGCAACAGGCCAATCAATACCGGCAAGGTCACTGGCAGCAATGGCTTGCCGATCAAGCGCATAAACGATGGCTTGTCGGATGGTTTTATTTTGTAACAGGCCCGCTTTTGAATTGAACGTGAAGTGTCTGAAGTTTGGGCCACCGGCTTTGCGTACCTCGGCGTTATCGACACGCGTCGCTCTTTGAAACGCATCTGGGTCAGAACCGATATCAAAGGCATCGATTTCCTTATTCGCAAAGGCCTGTGCAGTAGCGTCGAGTGCAACGGCGCGCCACACGATGCTATCGAGCAACGGCTTCTCGCCCCACCACTTATCATTGGGTACCAGCGTCATGACTTTCTGCGTTGCATCAAAACTGCCGACTTTGAATGGGCCTGATAACCAGTCATTGTTAAGTTCGCTCCAGCCGTTGTTAAATACGTTAGCGTTTTCGATACTTTCGGCTTTGATAGCACCCGGAATACTAAAACCTTGACTCCAATCGGGATAAGCGCTTTTGTACGTGACGGTCACATCCCTTTTATCCTCACCGAATGTGATTGATGCAATGGGCTCCATGGAGCCGGTGCTTGCACAATTAAATTCCTTATCTTCCCCATTACAGGCCTTCCATTTCGCGACCATATCATCACCATCCACCGCACTTCCATCGCCCCAGACAGCCTTCGGGTTTAGCTTGTAGCGAACAGCTGTCGGCTCATCACTCACCACTTCCACCGACAGCACGTAGTCTGGATTGGGTGTTGGCACACCGGCTTCATCAAAATGGAAAAAAGCCGGCAACATCGATTCCCTGATATCGGAGTAATCACGGTTATTGCCATCAACATGCATCGGGTTCCAGTTCTCAGCAAAATTACTCACGCTAAGCGTCAGGATTCCACCTTTAAGCGAGTCGCGCGAATGCGGATTTATATCCTGTGCTGTTACCGAGACGGTGTTTTCAGATTGTGATGATGACGATTGCTGTTTTGCTGTATCAGTGGAAGTAGCCGTAACAGCTGCCGACTCAGAAGCATCTTTTGATTTCCCGCACGATGCCAGGGCCAAAATGCTTACAACAATAAAAAGCTTCGCGACAGGATGTTTCAAGTTGACCTCCGATAAGTCATCGATAAATTACAAGCACTAAACCACATCATTAAAATGGCAAGCTGCGGTATGCACGCCCAGCCCTTGTTTAGCAGTTTCGTTTTTGCCTTCAGAACCGGCGTACTTATCATACACCGGCATCTCGTGCTCCGACATCCAACGTGCATCTGGCGCAGGCTTTAACCCAGGCGACATCTCAACACACAATCGTTGCTGATCTGTGGAGAGCCTGGTTTTTTTAGGACACCTGGTATGAAAATGACAACCTTTGGGTGGACTGGCCGGACTGGGCAATTCACCGATGGGGATTTGTCGAA
>CALHOU010000009.1 GCA_938035945.1 uncultured Granulosicoccaceae bacterium | reverse complement strand
TGAGAATTCAAAGTCGGCTGCTAAAGGTTTGTTATCGGCTGTCACGTCTATGAAGAAAGACGGCGACAACCGCGTTATCTTTGAACTCGATGGCGGCAATGCTGATTTTCCATACATCGTGAGTGACTATCACATCGTTATTCAACCCTCGAAGGACGGCGCCATCGACGCGCTATCGGGTATTGGCACCGGTGGCTATGTTATTGACAAATTTGAACCTGGCGTTCGTGCCTTGGCAAAACGCAACCCGAACTATTTCAAAGAAGGTGCTGCTCACTTCGACGAGATTGAATTGTTATCTATCCTGGATATCACAGCTCGTCAAAACGCTGTGATGAATGGTGATGCCGATGTCATCGATAACGTCGACCCAAAAACGGTAGCCCTTCTGGCGCGTGCGCCTAACCTGGAAATTCTGGAAACCACCGGCACACAGCACTACACGTTCCCAATGCGGCTTGATGTTGAGCCATTTGGCAATCGAGACCTTCGCTTAGCGCTTAAATATGCAATCAAGCGTCAGGAATTGGTAGACAAGATTCTACTAGGACACGGTTTAGCCGGTAACGATATTCCAATTTCCAGCGCAATGCCGTTCTTGAACACAGACTTAGCGCAACGTGAATTCAATCCTGAAAAAGCGGCGGAGCACTATAAGAAATCTGGCCATTCAGGGCCAATTCAATTGTCTGCATCTGATGCAGCGTTTGCAGGCGCTGTTGATGCGGCGCAGCTTATCGCAGCATCGGCTAAGGAAGCTGGTATTGATATTGAAGTTGTGCGTGAGCCAAAAGACGGCTACTGGTCGAACGTTTGGAACAAGAAAGGCTGGTGCGCTTGCTACTGGGGTGGTCGTCCAACTCAGGATTGGATGTACTCGGCTGCTTATACAGCTGATACCGAGTGGAACGACACGGCCTGGAAAGAAACTGATGATGCAAAACGTTTTAACGACATCGTGGTTGCTGCACGTTCTGAAACTGATGACACAAAACGTCAATCACAATACTTTGAAGCGCAAAAGCTTCTGCATGATGATGGCGGTGCTATCGTGGCCATGTGGGCTAACTACATCCACGCGCATTCAAAGAAACTCACGCACGGTGAAAATGTTGCCGCTAACTGGGTCAACGATGGCAACAAGATTGCTGAGCGTTGGTGGTTTGCATAAGCCTTCAATCGACCGGTTTGCGCAACTCGCTTAAGCGCGCAAGCCAATAGTCGATTTGAATCAGCCGGCGATTCTTACGAGTCGCCGGTTTTTTTTGTTCTAAATTTGGTGCAATGCTATGCCGAGTATGAATACCGAACTTCACAATATTGTTGAAGATGCCGATGTCGGTATTGTGATGCCTGATGGTTGTCGTTTATCGGCGCGCATTTGGATGCCAAAGCATGCCGCCGCCAACCCGGTGCCGGCCATACTGGAACATTTACCTTATCGCAAACGCGATGGCACGATCGCTCGCGATGAAATCACCCAACCCTACTTCGCTGAACGTGGCTATGCCTGCATTCGCGTTGATATGCGTGGCAACGGTGAATCGCAAGGATTAATGGAAGACGAATATTTAGAACAAGAGTTACAAGACGCTTGCGATGTTATTCAATGGGCAAGATCACAGCCATGGTGCAATGGCAACGTGGGCATGATGGGTATTTCCTGGGGTGGATTTAATTCATTGCAAGTCGCGGCACTGCGGCCCGAAGGTTTAAAAGCGATTGTTACCGTGTGCTCGACGGTTGATAGATTCGCGGACGACATACACTACAAAGGCGGTTGCCTACTGACTGAAAATCTGGGTTGGGCTGCCAACATGTTGTCCTACTCGTCCAGACCGCCCGACCCTGCACTGGTAGGCGAGCAAGCATTTTCAATGTGGAAACATCGCTTGGAGAACATGCCGTTTCTGGCCTCCACATGGCTACAACACCAATCCCGCAACAGCTACTGGCAACACGGATCGGTTTGCGAAGACTATTCAGCGATTGAAGCTGCGGTGTTATCCGTAGGTGGTTGGCACGACGGCTATCGAAACACCATTGCGCATTTGGTTGAAAATATCAAAGCGCCGGTAAAAGGCATTGTGGGACCGTGGATTCACAAATACCCACACTATGCAGCACCTCAACCGGCCATTGGTTTCTTGCAAGAATGCGTGCGTTGGTGGGACCATTGGTTAAAAAATAAGGAAACCGACGTGCTTGACGAAGCTGCCTACCGTGTTTGGTTGATGGACAGCGTAGAACCAAAGCGTTGGCTAGATGAACGACCAGGCACTTGGGTTGGTGAACCTGCATTGCCGTCGCCGAATATCGAGCAGCACATTTTGCACTTATGCGGAACCAATAACGACGCACGATTAAGCATTGATTCTGAGCTATGCGAACTCAACATCAGCTCACCACAACACTGTGGTGCCACCGGTGGCGAATACTTCCCTTTTACCTTTGGCCCTGAGCTGCCTGACAATCAAGTCGCCGACGATGCTCTATCCGTTTGCATTGACTCTGAACCCCTCGATGCTTACATGGAAATTATCGGCGCACCCACAGTAGATTTGACTCTTAAAGCTGATAAACCCATGGCCATGGTGGTTGCGCGGTTATGCGATTTACGCCCCGATGGCTCGTCCGCACTGATCACAATGGGCGTGTTGAATCTGACCCATCATGATTCATCTGAAAACCCGGCACTCTTAGTTTCAGGCGAAACGTTTACCGCCTCCTTCGCACTCGATCAAATTGCGTATCGGCTCCCACCAGGTCATCGCTTACGCATTGCCCTATCCACAAGCTTCTGGCCATTTGTATGGCCATCACCAGAACTAGTTATTTTACAAGTTGCATCCGGCACGATTGGTCTACCAATAAAAACGGGCAAACAAAACATACCGGTTGAGTTCGAACCACCTGTCAAATCACCTGAATGGCAAGCGCAAACCTTGCGACCATCGAGCGCAAACAGAAATGAATTTTTCGACGATGATAGCGGCCAACACGTTACCGAAATAATTAACGACTTTGGCGAGTACAAAGATGTGCATCATGGTTTGTTAAACGGCTCGATAGCTCGTGAAAGCTGGTCAATAAAATCCGACGACCCTTTATCAGCCCACTGCGACCTGCATTGGGAACAAACCGGCGGCCGTGATGATTGGCATTGGCGAACCGATGCACACCTTAGCGCGCACTGCGATAAAACGCACTTCTATATCAAGGCAAAGCTAATCGCACTGAATAATGGCGAGCCATTTTTTGAGCAAACTTACACTGATAAGATTGAGCGTAAATTCATCTAGCAAGGTTGCTCAAGGCATCGGTCATGGCCTTAAAACTTGCCTTAGCTTTTACAGATGTGTGTCGCGCACGTAGGTAGCTGTGCACTAAACCTTTTTCGCAACGCCACTGAGCTTGACCACCGGCATTATTGATCGCATCGCAATACAAGCGACCATCATCACACAGCGGATCACACTCAGCACTGAGTACCACTGTTTTTGGCAAGTCAGAAAAGTTGGTATCGGCCAAGGGCGCAAAGCTTGGATCGTTAGTTGGTGGTGGTCCGTCAGTTCTAACACCACTATAAATTTCCATTTCTTTGCTGGTTAGCATGGGTGCATTGGCATGGGTAAGATAGGATTCGGTTTCACCGCCGCCAAGCGCAGGATAAATCAACACCTGCCCAGCCACAGCTACATTGGATTGCGAATCTCTCAAATGGTGAGCAACGGATGCACATAAGGTTCCACCCGCACTATCGCCACACAGTAGAACAGGTGAGCCTAAACGCTGAGCTTCATATATCGTCACTGCCAAACAATCGTCAAATGCGGCTGGGTGTTTATGTTCGGGTGCTAAGCGATAGTCAACAGCTGTGACACCTAGCCCGGTTGTGTTACAAAGTTCTGCACACACATCATCATGACTATCCAAATCGCCAACCACGAATCCACCACCATGAGCGAAAATAATGTGCGCGTGATTATCTGGGTTCGCAGCTGTATAGCGACGAACAGGGATTGAATCAATGAGTCCGTCTTCAGCCACAATACCAGCGGGCCGTGCATACGAAAACGCCTTGCACATATTGGTATAGATTTCACGCTGCTCAGCCGTTGAACGCTGCGCCGTGTCAGCAGGATAGAAATTTTCAACCCGACGAATAAAGGCCCAGACGTCTTGGTCTATCAGAGACTCATAGTTTACCGATTCAGCCATTTCACATTCCTACTGTTTGCTCTTTATACTGCCACAAGGCTACACTTTGTGTGTGTTTAGGATTTTTACTTGCGCACATGACTGATAAAAAAACCAAAAATGATTGGAACTACCATCCAGCCCTACCACTGCAAGACAACTCGATTTTTAGCGATATAACAAATCCTAAACTCGTTGTTCTGTGGTTTGTTAGAAATTGGCTCAGTCTATCCGAATTTATTTTACTTGCTTTACTCGCTGCCGCTTTCTGGCTATTCGCCTACCCCGACATTAGCCCAGCAACACACTTTAAATTTGGCTGGGTAAGTCAGATATTTTTTGCGAACTTTATTTTGGTGTTTATGGTTGCCGGCAGCCTGCATTGGTATTTTTATATACGCAAACGACAACAAAAAAGGCTGAAGTTCGATCATCGCGATCAAACCCGCAACAACCGAACCTTTCTGTTCGCCGATCAGGTCAAAGACAATATGTTTTGGTCATTAAGTAGCGGTGTTGCGCATTTAACTTTCTTTCAATGCATCACTTGGTGGTTGTTGGCGAATGGCAGCATCCCTGACCTGGTGATTGGCGCTACACCTAGCTGGTCGTTGCTTTGGTTTGCTCTGGGATTCGTTCTACTGCCTGTGTGGTCAGCGTTTCATTTTTATTGGATACACCGTCTGCTGCATGTTCCGCTACTCTACAAACACGTGCACAGCCTGCATCATAAAAACGTGAATATTGGCCCATGGTCTGGCATTGCGATGCACCCGGTTGAGCACTTTCTTTACATCAGTTCGTTGTGCGTACATTGGTTTATCCCAAGCCATCCATTGCACATTATCTTTCATATAGTTTGGTTAGGACCAGGTGCGGCGATGTCGCATACAGGGTATGAGAATTTACTGATTAAAGATAAAACACGTTTGGCTTTAGGCACCTTTTATCATCAACTCCATCATCGTTACTTTGAATGCAACTACGGCAATCAGGAAATGCCTTGGGACCGTTGGTTTGGTACGTTTCACGATGGCAGTGATGAATGTACAAAACAAACGAGGGAAAGACGCAAGAAAATGTTTAGCTAAACACGCGCTAAGCCGATCAGCGACAGGTCGCTGATCGGCATAACACTTCTATCAAACCTTGGATGTTTTCACTTAGTCGTTATTCAACAAAAACAGGAACTAAGTCTTTTATTGTGGCAGTATCGCGACTGGGCCAATCTCACCTACTACGCAGGATTCTTCAGCGGTAAACTCTGGTTTTTCTCCCGTTTCCACTATGGCTTTGTCCATGATTTTTCCAAGATCGGTTAATACCAAATTAGAATTGCTCAATGCCTCATCTCTGCTATCACCGGTTACAACAATGAATATTCCCTCCTTCAGCTCACCCAAATAGTGCGCGCGAGCAACGCGTCCTTCGTTGGCATGCTCTTGCAGACTGATCATCCAGTTGGGAAATGCGGCTTCGAACAGCTTGTTACTAATGTGATTGTCCTGTCCGGGAGGCGTTCCGCAACGGATTATCACGCTGCCTTGACTAAAAGACATTTCAGCCGCTTCATCAGCCGATGCGATTGAGAGCGGAGTTAAGGCCAATGCGGTTAGTACTATGCTTGCTATTTTCATTTCTTAGCTTTCCTTATTCAGCGAGTGTTTTGGTTTGACATCCATATTTACACTATTTTTAAAGTTATGGACGATAAAGCGTTAAAACCACATACGCTTTAACAATCCATCCTTAATAAAAAACTGGTGATAAAGCGCTGCTCCTGCGTGTAGCACAAACAGACCAAACATAATTTTCGCACCGATAGCATGCGGTGTTCTGGGGGCGTAGTCCCAGAAGTTAGGTAAGTTGTCAGCCGCGCCGCCATAGATGATGGAGCCTGCACCAGACAGGACCAACATCCCCACGCCGCTAGCGGCCATACCAAGAATAACAATATAAAAAAGCACATGTACAGCATGCGATAAACGGTGCTGAATGCCAGGCATGGGAGGCGCAGCAGGCTTTGTATCCACACGCCACCACCAGCCTATGCGTAGTAATGTGAGTAACAAGATAGTAACCCCTAATGCAACATGAACGCGCAGAACGGATATTTTGGTTATCGCATTTTCAGCGCCATCGGCTCTCAATCCTGAGCCAAACAAGATGATTATCAAAATCGCGCTAACCCAATGAATGCACACAGCAACTCTACCGTAGCGATCTAGCGTACTCTTTACTGGCATGGGTGCCTCCTAATCTTCTCGTATTACCGTGTAGAGCCCTGGGCTTGGTATTAACCCTTCAACCCGAGGCAATCCAGCCTCAGCCTGCATTTTTCTTGATGCCGCAACGAATGCTTCAGCACTCTGCCATTTGGCAATATTGATGAGTTGAAAGCGCGCATCGTCAGCAATCGACTGGTGCAAAGATGTCGAGATGTAGCCGGGCTGTGTTTGTAAAAAATTCCGCGCTTTCTCCCAAAACGCAATGGTTTCATCCAGCTTATTGGCCGGTACTTCAAAAGGGTTGATAAGCGTGATTTCTTCAGCTTTGGCTGTACTGCTCAAAGCAAAGCCCAAGATTAAGACATTACAGAAAGAGACTATTTTTTTCATGACATTTTATCCTATTCACTGTTGGTAATATCTTCAGATCTTGCAAGCACGACCTGCAATATCTTCAATGCAGATTTGAGTTGACGTTCACTCACGCCCTGCGCTAACTGGTTTACCCAGACGGCCTGATCTTTTTCAATTTCTTGTAGCACCTTAGCCCCCTTTTTTGTGATGGAAAGTAGTGGAGATCGCTTATGATCAATGTTTGGTTCGAATGCCAAAATTTCCAAGTCACGCAAATCATTGGCGATTCGCTGAACCGCCTGACGAGTCAGCCCCATTCGCCTGGCGATTTGCGCCACCGTGAGTGGCGCTCCCGCGATATCAATAGCCCCCAACACTTGCCATCGTGCACTCGTTAAACCATAAGGCTCGGTGATTCTATTTCCGGCTTCGAGCATTTCACCGTTGAAACGAAAAATCTCCAAAATCAAATCGGTTAATGCTTTTCCTTCAGGGGTTTGCTTAGCCATTGGAGTATAATTCCATATTGACAACATGTTGTCAACAACTTCTATATCAAAATCAACCAACAATCACTAGGATTGGCCAGGTATAACACTATGACAAATACGCCTGCTCTACGATTAATGAAGCGAGACTATCAATATTGACCACAATAAACTCACCACAGTTTCTATTCACATTTTTTGCACGTTTGTGACTTAAACTAATTTCACACACTAATTATTGAACTGGGGAGATACACAATGAAGCGATGGCTCTACTTTTCCATGGTAGGTATATGCCTATCAGGACAATCAGCACTAGCCGATAACTTTACCGTCGATATCTGGGTGGATAATTGGTTTCAGTTCAACATCAACGGTCGCAAGGTGGCCGAGGACAGCGTACCGATAACGACGGAACGCTCGTTCAATGCAGAGCAATTTACCTTTGAAGCCGATCGGCCCTTCGTTATCGGGGTGATCGCAAAGGATTTCAAAGAGAACAATACAGGCCTTGAGTACATAGGCAGTCGTCGACAACAAATGGGCGATGGTGGATTGATCGCACAGATACGTGATAGCGATGGCAATGCCGTGGTCGTGACCAATGCGCTATGGCGTTGTCTGGTTGTCCATGAAGCGCCTTTGGATAAAGACTGTGAAAAGGTGAATAAGCCAATTGCAGGCGAAGGCCTGTGCAAATACACCGAAACTGAAGTACCGACTGGCTGGGATACCAAAGGTTTTAATGACAATGATTGGCTCAGCGCGCAGGTTTATTCCAATGCCGCCGTCAGCCCTAAAGGTGGCTATGATCGTATTGACTGGGATGATCAAGCTGAATTGATATGGGGGCCAGACCTAGAAACCAACAATACGCTTCTTTGTCGATTGGAGATCGATTGAATGAATATCGATAAATCGATTTTGCGGGCGGCGACACTGATATTGATATGTCCAAGTATTACCCTATTTGCGGTACCCGCCGTTGCGCATCAGGATCACTGCAGCGCAATAATCGCATCCATTGAACAAGCTGGTTTCACCGATAACGTGGATATCAGTTGTAATGATAACTACGCGGTTATCTCATCTGATACTTACCCCGATCATGAAATGATGACCGGCATTGTCGGCACCAATGAACAAGTTCCTGTGCCCGCACAATATTCAGCACCTATACGACTAACACCGCAACTTGGTAGCACCCCGCAAACGCGCGATGCCGCGTTAGGTGTCGCTGTTAACGGAATACCCATTTATGACTACACAGCTGGCGGTGAAATGTCGCAAGAGGACCTTCATCATCATCAGGCAAAACACGATACACTTCAGACAAAGCAACTTGATCGATGTGGTGGCCACGCTGGTCGAGGTGATGACTACCACTACCATGTTCAACCCACCTGCATGATTGAACAAATGCAGAATAAGAGCGATGACGCCATCATCGGCTGGGCTTTTGATGGCTTTCCTATCTATGGACCTAACAATCCCGACGGCACAAGCATAGATGATGCTGCGTTGGACGTATGCAACGGGCAAACGGATCCGGTTTACGGTTATCGGTATCACACGTCTCCCGATTCACCCTATATTATTCAGTGCCTTATGGGAGAGGTTGATAGCGTCCACGACTTACCACGTGTACCTCCCCTCAAATCGATTGCTGGTGGTCCAGGCGCACCCAATGGCAAGCCACCCAGAGGCGGCGTAGAAGACCTGACTTTTACGGATGATGGTAACGGTACTCGCCGTATGGAATATCGATATAGGAATGAAGACTATTTTATTGAGTACTCGGATACCGAGCGGAACGGTTGTTACAGTTTCAAGAGCCGCACAGTAACCAATGAGGGTGTGATTAGTTCAGGCGTTTATTGTCGTTGAAGGAGCGATGTCTTGCGATGAGAGATGTGTACAGCCAGCCTAGAAATAGGCCAACCAACCCCAATCATGTGCATCGACTAACTCTACTGAATGGGCAACGTACAAACCACACCGGAGCGCTCTGTTCCGTCACCACAATGCACTGTCACAACTTGCCCATCAGTCCAGTAGTCTTTTTCCAACATACCTAACGACACATTAGCTTTTTTTCGTGGAGACCAAGCAGCCGTAGAAATTGCACCTGCATACAAACCATCAACACTAAGTTGCCAAGTATTAGCACAGGCCGGCGTCCTATCGCCATCAAACAATACTCCGCGAATCATTCTGTCGGGACCATGTTGGTTAATTTCGCCTAAAGCAAGCTTACCGATATAGTCAATGTTTGGATCGAAACAACAGTACTGTGCCATGCCACATTCAAGTGGGTTGTTCTCGCGCGTCATCTCATTACCGTAAGAAAGCAAACCACCTTCAACACGTTCGATCAAATTGGGGCTGCCGGGTGCAATATTAAAAGCCTGTCCAGCTTCCCATATTGCATCCCACAAATCCAAACCAAGCGATGAATCATCAAGGTAAATCTCGAACCCACCCTGCTTCGAGTAACCGGTTCGCGCAACCAGTAAAGGATGGCCGTTAAAATCGAGGTGCACAAACTTAAAGAAGCCTATCTCCCGCACCGCTTCGCCAAACACGCAGGCCATGACATCATCGGACTTTGGACCTTGCACGGCTAGTGGCGACACATCCGGCTCATCAATGTGCACGTCCAGGTTATAGCCAACAGCCAAGCCTTTTGCCCACAGCAATAGATCGGAGTCAGCAATGGATAACCAAAACCAATCGTCAGCTAACTTTTGAATAATAGGATCATTAAGCATCGCGGCATGTTGATCGATAATAGGCGCGTAGAAACACTGGCCTACTTTTGCTTGGCGCATATCGCGTGGTGTCATTAACTGAACCAAGCGCGCGGCATCGCAGCCTTTTAATTCGACCTGCCGCTGACAACTCACATCCCACAACTGAACATGTTCACGAAGATGCCAATAGTCTTCTTCAACTGATCGGCCAAACCCTTTTGGCAAAATGGTGTGATTAACAATGGAATAATCGGTAACACCCAAAGCTTCAACGCGAGGCGTATACGGTGTAGAGCGTTGCCTACGAGAAACAGATAGTTTGGCCGGTCTTGTTGAGTCAGTCATGTGCTATGTGTTGCTCGGGGCAGAACCAGACCACCATACCGAATACGAATGTGGAGCTAACATGATTGGCAAATGATAATTTCCGTCAGCGTCGGGCAGATCCAACCTTAGTACAATCGAATTTAATATCTGAAACCCGTCATCCGGTAGCGTGTGATCCGAATAATACGCTTTGGCATGAAAAACCAGTTCGTATTCAATGCCACCCGTGTCGCCAAACATATCAACAGTTTCTGCAATGCGACCTTGTGCGTCAGCTTTTACATCGAAAACTAATGCCGTGCGACCAGCGTCTCGACGATAACACTCCACCCGTATGCCAGACGCGTGGGTACCAATAACCGAATCCAGAACATGTGAAGATATGTTTGCCATAGCACTAAGCCGATGCAGAGAACCCTAATTGGATGAGAGTTTACCGGTAAACGGATTCATGTAGAGCTCATCGTGCGATTCAACGCCCTCCTCGATCACGCAATCCGATTTAGGCCTGGCCACACACAATAAGACATAGCCGGCTTGCGATTGACGTTTGTTTAATGCCGACGCGCCAGGTTGTTTTACCTGGCCTTCAATCAGCTTAGCCGCACAAGTAATACAACCACCATAGTCGCAACCGATGGGCAACTGCACACCTGCATTCAATGCCGCTTTATAGATGGACTCATCTGCCGCCACATCAAGCGTAACACCGCTGTTGCGCAATTCAACTTTATAGCTTGCTGTTGCCTCAGCCATTTATATTTCCTGATTTAACTTGGGCTTCCAGAACGGTCTAAACAATTCAATTTTAGGGCAACGATCCATTACCACGCGTAGGCCGGCATCTTCAGCTAACTTGGCCGCACCTTCATCAAATACGCCAATTTGCCCCCACAACACCTTCGCACCAATGTCGATAGCCTCTTGAGCTATGCCAGGTAGTGCACTCGATGCGCGAAACACTTGCACCATGTCAACCTGCTCTTTTATATCGGCTAAGGATCCAATCACTTTCAACCCACGAATCTCATTACCCGCCTCGCGAGGATTGACCGGGATCATGTTGTACCCCTGTTCGTGTAGCACACGCAATACGCCATAGCTAAATTTCGTCGCATCAGGGCTTGCGCCGACCATGGCAATGGTTTTAACGTCGGCCAAAATACTGGCCAAATAGTCGGCTGGGTAATCTTCTTTATGATTCATTCGGCTGCCCCTATAACCAAATATCCGATGTGCAATCGCCACCAGGGTAGCGCGTTTCATGGCAACGCGATGGCCCATTGGGTTCATTACCAAAGTTCACGATGAAATCCTTGTTTATTTCCATCCCACCTTTTTCTGTATCACAATCAACCATCAACATCACACCACCCTTATGTCGAATTTCCGGATAGAACTGATTATCCCAAGTTGAAAACAGAGAAGTGGTTACGTACAAGCGTTTGCCATCAAGGCTCATTTGAATCATCTGCGGGCCACCAGCAATCTCAACACCATTAACAACAGGCGCCTTCTTCAACATGCCACCCATCCAAACCTGCCCGGTGAGTACCGGTTTATGTGGATCGGTAATATCATATTGGCGGATATCCCCGTGCAACCAATTGCACAAATACAAGAAGCGATCATCCATCGAGATAAGAATAACGGTGATAAGCCCGGGCAAGGGTATTGGCCATTCGGGGTGTCTTTCGTTTTCTACATCGATTACCTTTTCAACAATCCACTCATCATCCTTTTTGTACCAGTGAATAATGTTCGACGACATAGCCGCACCAACGAAACCATGCGTTGAATCTGGATCGTGCAGGAACCTGACCTCCAACGGCACTAACCCGTCTTCGCCCAAATAAAAGGTTTTTTCTACCGACTTTTTTTCAAAATCCCAGAAGTGAATTTCGCGGCCGTATTTTAAATGCCCTACTTCTTCCAAATCGAAGCCCGGCATAAACGTATTGGGTGCAGCCCATTCACTAGAGACCATGACGTTGTGACGTGGCTGATACCAGAAGTCATAGTTGAATTTCATACCACCAAGATCGTTTTCCCAACGACCGACGATTTCAAAATCCTTGTTTAAATGCAGGAAGCCACCGGGTGCATTGCCTTTTGCATCACCCAGCATTGAGATAATGATATCCGAGCCCAAACAATGCACCGTGTGTGGCGCCGATAAATCTGTTTTCGCCTTGATTTCATCGCCAGATACCACCTTGTGCACTTTTGGGTTGCGCGGGTCGGTACCACAATCAACGATGTGCAAGTTTGAACTTCTTACCCCCGGTACAATAAGGTACTTTCGTTCCATGCTGCCATCTTCAAAACACGACGAGCAGGCATTCCAACCCATATGATGTAGCTCATCACCGATGCCCGGCATTTCACATCGTGAGATCACTTGCGAATAGGTGGGACTTTCAGGGTCAGCATCAACGGTTGCAAGGTAGTCTGGCTTTTGAATACCAGTACCAACGTAAATTGCAATGGTGTAGAGAATTTTTTCTCGCGGTGCGAGCATCGCCTCTGCCGGGGATGCGTAGCCCGGGCCACAACAAGTATCGGTTGCTGCCACTTGAACTCCAGTGCGGATTAGCGCAATAGCGGATAGTGACTGGATATTCGCACAATTGGCTAGGTTCAGCAATTTACAACACGACAGCGCTTACAACCTAAGCGACACGCCAGTACGCCACCACTACGCCTGACTTTTCACAACCCCTAGCCCGCAATTCAACCACAATTTTGTCGCAAAGCGCTCAGTAAAAACGCTCCACGAAGGTTTCTACCTCTTGCATAATCGACTCTTGATGAACAAGTTGGGTAAAAAAGCCTACATCGAACTCACCATGCGCCAAGCCAACTAAACTGCCCAAGACTGATCCGCGGTGCGCATTTTCACCACCAAGGTTCGTATTCACCAATAGGGCTTTGGCCGGTGTTGTGTGGTATTTGGCACACAAGTAACAAACGCTGGGCCATGAGTCGGTTATGTAGCAAGCCGTTGAAAATACGCCGCCTACAATATCGGCGTCGCTTTTTCGTTTTTGCATTAATGCATGCAACCTGGCATTTGGAATGACTTCACTGGCTTGCACAAACAACTCGCTCAATTCAGTCTCACTACGCTCATGCATAATTTGATATATCAACGCTACATACATGCTCACCACTTTTATTAATCCAGCGTCAGGGTGCGTGAGCCGCACATGCTCACAACACACCGACGTGGCTTCATCTAAATCGTGTGTAGTAAATAAAGATAAAGCCAAAGGAGCGACGGTTACCAATGCACCCATTGAAGCGGTGTCATGCGTTATCGCACCACACTGTTCACGCTGTGCGCCTTTATTCAAATTGGCAAAGAATCCACGGTGGTAGGACTCGGCATAGGTATCTGGGTGTTGAGCAGGTTCGGCCGTCATAAACGCAATGTATTCATCCAGCCACTTGTCTTTATCGTACCTGCCGTGCGCGCCTAAGTGGCGCACCATTAGGCGTGCACAGCATGCGTTTAATGTGTTGTCACCGGCCTGCAAGCCGTGATGATAATGAACGCCAGGTTTGTTCCACAGGTGCTGCTTACCTTTGAGAATAATTTCACCGACGATCTCAGGCTCGAGACGAGCAAGCGCGGACCCACGCCTGCCGCCAGTGCTGGTGGAATGCAATGACATAATAGAACTTGGATGCTGCGCAGGCGCCGCCTCCATCTTCGTGATTCCCATCGGGGGAAACTGGCGATAGATATCTGAAACGCGGTAATACCAATGCACTGGCATCGAGAGCGCATCACCAATAAATAGTGAGTAAAGGGAGGCTTGTACTCGCTTGATCTGCTCGCTCATATTCGGTATACGAGCAACGAGCTAAATTAGATTGTATCGTGTGTTTTAACAGGATTGATCGCGAATTTGACTCAAGGTTTGTCTGGGTGTGATCGCCTCGGCTGATATTGTCAACTCCAGCACAGCGCCCGTTTTCGATGCCAGAGCACGTTCGAATGCTGCCGCAAATTGCTCGGTTTCACTGACTTTTTCAGCATGGAAACCATAGGCTTTTGCCAAGGCTACAAAGTCCGGATTACTGAGTTCAGTGCCGGAGACCCGCGCCGGATAGTGACGCTCCTGATGCATGCGAATGGTGCCGTAGGTACCGTTGTTCAAAATCAAGATAATCGGTTGCGCGTTGGCCTGCATGGCGGTTCCGAGCTCTTGGCAGTTCATTTGAAAATCACCATCACCTGCAAAACACACGACCGTTCTATCAGGGTTAACCACTTTGGCAGCAATGGCCGCTGGTACGCCGTAACCCATTGCCCCACTTTGTGGCGCAAGTAGTCGTTGTTTAGGGCCGTATTGTAAAAACCGATTTGGCCAAGTCGCAAAGTTACCTGCCCCGTTTGTGATAATCACATCATCGGGTAATTTGGCTCGTAAATACTGAAGTACGGCAACCATATTGACAGGCCCGGGTTGAACGGGTGCATCGAAACTATCCATGTAGGTTTGGCGGCATTGCTGTTGCCAGATTTGCCAATTGCCTTCAAGCTTTACGTGTTGCAGTTTGTCGACTACCTGATTAGGGCTTGCATGAATCGGCAGATCAGCGGCATACACTTTACCCAGCTCTTTGTCAGAGCTATGCGCATGAATTAATTTTGCCTTTGGGTACGGTACATCAAGCAAGTTATACGCACCCGTTGTCATTTCGCCAAAACGGATACCTATAGCAAATATTAAATCAGCTTCTTTAATAGCGCTTTGCATATGTGGAGACATTCCAACGCCTGCCTCACCAACAAAACACTCGCTATGATGATCAACTAAATCATGAAATCGGAACGCAACACAAACCGGCAAATGGTTTTGCACAGCAAACTGCTGTAGTGCCGCACGACCCTGTTCAGACCAACCACCGCCGCCAACTATGAGCAGCGGCTTTTTTGCTTCACCCAACAAACGGATTGCTTCGGCCACATTGTCGTCGGTAGGTGCAGGTGTTGGAATTCTTACAGGGCGACAGGGCTCGGCATCCGTCATGGAGGTAAGCATGTTTTCTGGCAATGCCACAATCACTGGACCTGGTCGACCGGATAAGGCGGTTGTCCATGCCCGACTTAGCAACTCAGGTATCCGATCAGCCTGATCGATTTCAACAACCCACTTTGCAACACTACCAAAGTAGGCGCGATAGTCGACTTCTTGAAACACTTCTCGCTCGCGCTGATCCGTGCCGATTTGGCCAACGAATAAAATCATTGGCGTTGAATTTTGCATGGCGGTATGCACACCAATCGATGCGTTAGTCGCGCCGGGGCCGCGGGTAACCATACAAATACCCGGCTGACCCGTCAGCTTGCCATAGGCTTCAGCCATAAACGCAGCGCCGCCTTCATTGCGGCAAAGTACAAAATCCAACGCACCGTTAGTGTCGTGTAAAGCATCTAGAACATCCAGATAACTCTCACCCGGCACACCAAAACATTTTGCTGCACCCAATGCTTTTAAAGATTTAACCAGTAAATGACCGCCGCTAAGTGTTGACATTATTATTCGTCGTTATTGAGTCTATGCTGATATTAAGTATTATGACCTGATACAGCAATATATGCCGGAAATAGACGATGAAACCTGTCGACGCCCAAGTGATTGTTATTGGCGCAGGCCTTAGTGGCTTGGCGACTGCCCAACAGTTGAATGCCGTAGGCTTCGAGACAATCGTGCTTGAAGCCCGCTCGCGCATCGGCGGCCGAGTCCATAGTCACACACTCCCCGATGGCACCGTCATCGATCTGGGCGGACAAATGATTGGCCCGAAGCAAACACGCATCAATAAGCTAGCCAAGGCGGCTGGCGCCACGCTCCTGCCATTGTCGACGCAAGGTAAATCGATTAAAGAACCTAATACATCATTATCGTTGCTGGATCGTTTTCATGTTGCGAAACTGGGATTGCGATTGCATAAGGAAGCGAAAAAAACACCCATCGATACCCCTTGGACAAGAGCTGATGCAGCTGCACTCGATACAATGTCGAGTGCGCAGTGGATGTCATCAAAAGGAACTGCACCAGCGGCATTAGTGTGGACCGATTTAGCCAATCAATCTTTTTGTATTGAGAGCAATAAAATATCTGCGCTTGAGGCCTTACATCATTTTGCCAGCATGGGTGGTTTACCTGGGCTTATTACAGCTGAAACAAATTACATTGAGCAAGGCGCAGGCATTATGGTGGATTACCTTGCGCAAAATATCAATGTAATGAGCGGTATGGCTGTGCACTCAATAAAAACTTCCAACGAGTGCGTGAGCGTTAACACCAAACAGAAAACACTTTACGCCAATCAGGTGGTACTGGCTGTTCCACCGCAAATAGGGCAACGACTATTGCAAGCCAGGGATGCGCAAGAGATTGGCTACATCAATCAATCGATCACCGGCAGTGTAGTAAAAACGGTTTTGGTTTATACAACACCGTGGTGGAAAACGAAAAAATACTCCGGCATGTCAACATCGAACATTGGCCCAGCAAGCTCGACTTATGATGCGACACCAAAAGCGGCACCGTTTGGGCGACTTATGGTGACATCTACCAATGAGCATGCACGCGCATTGCCTATCGATGAACCCACAAGGATTCAACGCATCACCGATCACATCGACCGGCTATTTAAAAACGATACTGAGAAACCTGTGTATGCCAAGTCGGTACACTGGAATCACGAACCAGAGTCTCTTGGCGGGTTTTCCTCGGTCAGAGTACCTGGTTCATGGATGCAGCAAGCAAAACGTTCAGCGAATTCCAAAGGGCCTATTCATTTTACAGGTACTGAGTTCGCACACGAGTGGCGCAGTTACATGGAAGGCGCATTGGAATCTGCCGAACGTACAACAAAACAGGTTTTGCAGTCGCTAAAAACCTAGTCCAAAACAAGCTCGTCAAGATGTGTAAATTTAGTGTGTTCATTAATGCTCGATTACGCTACCATCAGAGAACACTTTGGAGCGAAATCCATTTCCACCTCCCCAGCCAAGACTTTAACCACTGAAGCACCTGTTCGTCGAAACAATAATCGAGTAGGTGTGCTGATGATGCTGTGCGCCATGTTTTTGTTTGCCGGTGCCGACACTATCTCAAAAATACTCACCGATGCTTTTCATCCGGTGCAAATTATCTGGTTTCGGCAATCGGGTTTACTCGCCGGTGTCCTAGTTGTTTTACTGATCAAAGGCACCTCGATTTTAAAGTCAGCTCAACCTAGCTTACAAATACTCCGCGGTTCTTTGGTTGTGTTCTCAAGTGTGGCCTTCGTATTCGCATTGCGCTATGTCGAATTAGCCGATGCGGTGGCGGCAAGTTTTGTTGCGCCCTTTTTCGTCACTATTTTAGGCGCTCTTGTTCTTAAAGAGAAAGTCGGTGTCAGACGCTGGTCCGCTGTGATCGTGGGATTCATTGGTGCACTCATCATTATTCGCCCAGGCATGGGCGTGATCCACCCCACCGTGCTGCTCGTGGTTTTTGCCGCCGCGTGTTTCTCCACTCGACAGGTTATTGGCAGGTTGCTGGCCGATACAGATCGCACGATCACAACCATTGCCTACACAGCGCTCTCCGCGAGCTTGTTGCTATCGATCGCCTTACCCTTCGTCTGGCAGATGCCCACCACGGCAGCGCACTGGATGATGCTGCTGGGCATTGGCGTGTTAGGCGGCGTAGCGGAGGTGCTGGTGATTAAATCGATGGAAATTTGCGAAGCGGTCGTGCTTGCACCCATTCACTACACCATTATCATTTGGGCAACAGTGTATGGATATGTGATTTTTCACGAATTGCCCGACCACTGGACCTTACTGGGTACCGCCATCATCGTGGCTGCAGGTCTTTACACGTTGCAACGTTCGAAACGCTAGCACCTGCGTCATATTCGCCAATTTTCACAAGATTTAGCTACTCGTAACACATATTAAAGCGCTGCAAGGGTCTATACTCACAGCCCTTCGTCACCCTTGCCGGCTATCCTTTTGTCTACTGCTGATCTATCCAAATTTGCCGAGCTCGGCCTTGCGCCCGCTCTGCTCGATGCCATTGCTGATACGGGCTACACCACGCCCACACCTATCCAATCAAAAGCCATACCACTGGTTTTGGGCGGAGGGGACTTACTGGCCGCGGCCCAAACCGGTACGGGCAAAACGGCTGGCTTTACATTGCCACTGCTGCAACGGCTATCTGAAAATAATAAAGGTCGAGCACAACCTGGAAAACCGCGCTGTTTGATATTAACGCCAACGCGAGAACTGGCAGCGCAGATCGCTGAATCGGTGAAAACTTATGGCAAACACTTACCATTGAAAAGCTTGGTGGTATTTGGTGGTGTCAATATCAACCCGCAACGCATGGCGATGCGAAAACCGGTTGACATCCTGATAGCAACACCCGGTCGCTTACTCGATTTGGTTGGACAGAATATCGTTAACCTATCCTCGATTGATATTCTTGTATTAGATGAAGCTGATCGTATGCTGGACATGGGCTTCATACACGACATTAAAAAAGTGTTGAAGTTGTTACCAAAGCAAAAGCAGTCTTTGTTGTTCTCGGCTACTTTTTCCGATGACATACGAAAACTGGCGCACTCATTATTAAATCAGCCGCAAGAAGTGTCTGTTACGCCACGCAACACAGCCTCGGAACTGGTTGAGCAGGTTGTGCACATGGTGGATAAAAGCCGTAAGCGCGAGCTACTGAGTAAATTAATTCAACAACATGCCTGGCCTCAGGTATTGGTATTTACCAAGACCAAACACGGTGCAAACCGTTTAGCCGAACAACTTGGCAAGGACGGCATTGAAGCCTTGGCTATACACGGCAATAAAAGCCAAGCGGCCAGAACCAAAGCGCTGGCAAAATTTAAAGACGGTTCACTGCAGGTGTTAGTTGCAACCGATATCGCCGCTCGCGGCATAGATATCGAAGACTTGCCTAACGTGGTCAACTACGAATTGCCACATGTGTCGGAAGACTATGTGCATCGTATAGGCCGTACCGGTCGAGCGGGGGCGACGGGCCAAGCCGTATCGTTGGTGAATGTGGATGAAGTGAAATTGCTAAAAGGGATTGAAAAACTTATTGGTAAGAATATACCGCGCGTAGACATTGAAGGCTTTACTGGTCACACAGAAGCGCTAGGCTCAACCGTCGTTGAACGCAAACCTCGACCACCGCGCAAACGTAAACCAAATGGGGCACAATCTGGTAATCGTCAGTCCGGCAATGCTGCTAGTGGGAACAGTAAAGCGCAAAGCAAACGCTCGTCTAACCGACGAAGAAAAGCCTCTTAATTATTGGCTATGCGATTACCTATTCTGGCAAGCGTGATGCCACCGAGAATGATAAACAATGCCAACCATGCGCTAACCGGCAAAGACTCACCGAGAAAAATACGCGCCATCAGCACACCAGCCAATGGCACTAGAAAATTAATTTGACTCAAAAAAGAAGCGCCCTGCCGATCAATGATGTTCAAGATCAGCAGTGTCGCTAGAGCAGTTGAAGCCAAAGCCAGTGCAACAATAGAGCCCATTGCCGACAGCGTTGGTGTGGCGTTCCACGGATGCTCGAACCATAAAGCAAACGGTAACAAAGAACACGTAGCAGCGAGCATCAATGCATACATCATTGATAATCTTGGTATGTCTGTTAAGTGCTTGGTCACAATTGCATTAACCGCATAACAAAACGCTGCCAATGCAATCGCATACTGACGCAGCATGCTATCACCCAGCTGCCCTAGCTGATCCCAGCCCATCAACACAACCACACCGAGCAATCCACACAACACGCCCATCAGCTTATATCGATTCATCTTCTCATCAGATGTGGTGACATGCGCAAGCAACACGGTAATTAACGGCATGATGGCCATAAGAATTGCCGCTAATCCGGCGTCTACGTTGACTTGTCCCCAAGAGATCAGAGCGAACGGTAAGGCGTTACCGAGTACAGCAGCCGCAATGATAAAAATCCAAACCCGCCCAAACCTGGGCAAGCCTTGGCCGTAAAATCGCATCAATGGATATAGCACAATCGCTGCGAGCATTAAACGCGCGGTTGCAACGGTTAGTGGTGCAACAGATTGCACCGCAATATTGGTAAAGATAAAACTTAAACCGAATATTAACGAAAGACCGATTAACAATGCGTAGTCGGTTAAACCAGGGGTTTTAGCATTCACGCATTGTAGCCAAGCGAATCCATCGCTTCTAATATACTCGCTCGCAAAGTGGTAACAATAAAATCGACTTCGTCTTTTGTCAGTATTAATGGTGGTGACATTACGTTCAAGTTGCCAATGGGTCTTACCATGAGCCCTTTTGCATCAGCAATATCTGAAATGATTTTGCCGATATCAATGTTTGCTGGAAAGTCTTCGCGCGTCTCTTTATTGGCGACAAACTCAACACATTGCATAAGACGATAACCACGCACCTCGCCAACAATCGCTAGATCTAGTAAGGTTTTAAGTTGCTCACCAAAGTAATCACCCACAAGCTTGGCATTTTCAAAAATATTTTCTCGCTCCATAATTTCAATATTTTTTAATGCAGCCGCACAACACACTGGGTGGCCTGAGTACGTATAACCATTGGCAAAACACCGGTCCCTGCCCTGCTCCGCAATTACCCCATGAATTTCATCTGAGTAGATTGTGGCACCGAGTGGCAAATAACCTGAGCTAAGACCTTTTGCACAGGTGATGATGTCGGGTACGATGCCGAAAATCTCTTCGGATGCGAACCATGAACCAAGCCTGCCAAACGCGGTAACCACTTCATCAGACACATACAACACATCGTATTTTTTACACAATGCATGCGTGCGTTGGTGATATCCCTCGGGCGGTACAATGACGCCACCGGCGCCCAGAATAGGTTCAGCGAAAAACGCAGCTACTTTATCCGCACCGATGTCCAGTATTTTCTGTTCTAGCTCATCGATTAAAAAATCTAAAAACGCAGCTTGCGTATCGAAGCCGGTGGCTCGGTAAAAGTTCGGGTTAGATACATGATGTATATCATCGCGCTTGTAATCAAATTCAGGTGGGTGATCAGCTTTCTTGCCACCGATCGACATAGCTAGATAAGTGCTGCCATGATAGGAGCCATCTCGCGCTATAATATGCTTCTTCTGATGTAAGCCGCGACAATTTTGATAAAATTGAATAAGACGATACGCACTGTCAATGGCTGTTGAGCCCCCGCAACTAAACATCACATGATTTAAACTACCCGGTGCCAAATCGCTGATTTTCGAAGCTAGCTGCGCTGCGGGTATAGTGGTGGTATCAACAAACGGGCTTGCATAGGTTAATTGGCGAATCTGCTCAGCAATGGCGTCGGCCATCTCATCACGACCCTGCCCTATATTGGTACACCAAAGTCCACCGACCGAATCCAGATAACGCTTACCTTCTATGTCGTAGAGATAACTGCCTTCTGCGCGCGCCATTACCAAAGAGCCTTCTTCGGAGAAAGAGTCGAACATTTGCCACGGGTGCGTAAAGTGTTCCTTGTCTTTGTGCCAAATATCTTTGGCAAAATTCGTGGTGTTTGAATTGTCGGTAGACATAAAGATTGTTCCGGTTATTTTTTAAATCGGCTGGCGTGAGCGCATAACATTTCATACAAAATGTTCGCCCCGAGTACGGCCGTATTACCGGATGTGTCATACGGTGGCGATACTTCGACTAAGTCAGCGCCGACAATGTTCAAGCCATAAGTGCCACGAACGATTTCCAAGCCCTGGTGTGAAGTCAACCCACCCGGCTCTGCCGTACCCGTACCAGGCGCATAAGCTGGATCAAAAGAGTCTATGTCGAACGAGATATAAACCGGGTGATCTTGCATTTGCGCTCGCACCTCTTCCATCAATGGCGCAAGCGACTGATACCAAATGTCTTCGGCTTGTACGACACGAAAGCCTTGTTGTCGTGACCAGTCGAAATCATCCATTTCATAGCCGGTTGCACGCAGTCCAATCTGAATCACTTTCTCAGGATTAACCAAACCTTCTTCTACCATGCGACGAAACGGTGTACCGTGCGCGATCTTCTCGCCGAACATATGCTCATTGATGTCGGCGTGGGCATCGACGTGAATGATGCCAACCGGACCATGCTTTTTCTTCATGGCACGAATGATTGGTAAAACCAAGGTATGATCGCCGCCCAAGGTAAAAGGCACTGCATCATGTTCAAGCACACCATCGTAGAACTGCTCGATTATTTTTACGCTTTTTTCTAAGTTGAACGTGTTGATTGGGACATCGCCAATATCAGCTACTTGCAAATGATCAAACGGTGAGATTTGCATTTTCATGTTGTACGGCCGAATCATCGAGGACTCTTGCCGAATTTGTCGAGGGCCAAAACGCGTACCTGGCCGATGCGAGGTGCCTATATCTAAACCGATTCCAACAAAGCAGGCGTCTAAGCCCTTAGCGCTTTCTTCGGCCGGCAAACGCATCATGGTACTAGGACCAGAAAATCGTGGCATGTCATTGCCACCGAGCGGCTGATTAAAATCCATTGGCGTATTACTCAATTTATGCAAGCTAACAGTAAATGATAACGACGACTAAGTGGTACCGTATAGCGCGCGGTATTGTTCGATTGCGGCAACGGTATCTGTATGATCAGCTTGTTCAGATAGAAATTCGATAACTGTACTTAGCTGAGCGATAGTCACCACTTTGACATTGTTGTCTTGTTCTATTTCTTGAATTGCTGATCGTTCTTTTTGTCCTTTCTCTTGTCTATCAATGCTGACACAAACTGCAGCAAGCGATGCGCTCGGCGCCGCATCAATTAATTCAATGCTTTCCCGAATTGCAGTACCGGCCGTTATCACGTCATCAATAACAAGCACGCGACCATTAAGCTCTGCACCGACCAATGAACCACCCTCGCCGTGCGTTTTGGCTTCTTTACGATTAAACACCCAGGGTTTATCAATGCCATGCTTTTCATTCAAGGCGATTGCAACCGCACTCACTAACGGAATGCCTTTGTATGCCGGGCCGAACAACACATCGAATTCAACACCCGAATTCACTATGGCGTCGGCATAGTATTGACCGAGCTTGGCCAGCCGATTGCCTGTGTTAAACAATCCTGCGTTAAAGAAGTAAGGACTCAGCCGACCCGACTTCAGTGTGAATTCGCCAAAGCGCAGCACGTTTGCATCAATTGAAAACTGTATGAACTCGCGTTGATAGTCTTGCATGGCTAACCCGTTGATAATCTATGCCCCGATTATTACACAGCCGCATGGTGCCAGCACAGCCTCGATTAGGGCCACAATCTTTGCTAATCTGACAACCACACACAACAAAGCCACTGGCCAAAATCTTATGAGCACATTGAATAAAGCCACTGCGATGGGCCTGATTCTGGGGCTACTGTCACTTGGACTGGCGTCACTATTCAGTACACAGCTCTACGCTGACGCATCTAAGACCTATACAAGCGAAAAACGCGACCTCAAAGTGACGCAAATAACCAATGGCTTGGACCACCCATGGTCAATTGCCTTTATTTCCTCTAACGATTGGCTAGTGACAGAGAGAAGTGGTGCATTACGCCGCGTCGTTAATGGCGAGGTTTTGCCAAAGCCGATAAGCGGTTTACCCAACATAGCCGCCGTGGGCCAAGGTGGTTTGCTCGATGTGGCACTACACCCGGATTTTGAAAGTAACCAACTGGTGTATTTATCCTATTCGGCCGGTTCTGGGTCTAAGTACGGTACCGAAGTGCTGCGCGCAAGGCTAGCTAACAATGCGCTGGAAAATGTTGAGGTAATTTTTCAAGCCATACCAAAAACCCGTGGTGGGCGACACTTTGGTTCCAGACTGGCGTTCGATGATGAAGGTTATTTGTTTATATCACTTGGCGACCGCGGCGATCAGGACACAGCACAACAACAAGACAAACACATGGGTGCCATTGTTCGAATACACAACGACGGCAAAATTCCAACAAACAATCCTTTTGTGCACGTAGCCAATGTATTGCCCGAAATTTACAGTTTCGGTCATCGCAACGTACAAGGCATGACCTTCGACAATGATACAAAAACGCTGTGGGCGCATGAGCATGGGCCACAAGGGGGCGATGAGTTAAACCGCGTACTTCCCGGGCAAAATTATGGTTGGCCAACCATTACCTACGGCGCTAACTATGGCACAGGTACAAAAATAGGTGAAGGCACAGAGAAACCCGGCATGTTACAACCGACAACCTATTGGGATCCATCCATTGCTCCTTCTGGATTAACCGTGGTTAATAGCCCACGATACCCGCAATGGCAAGGCAACCTTTTAGTTGGCGCATTGAAATTCCAACTACTGGCAAGACTAGAAATCAAAGAAGGTAAAGTCGTACATGAGGAGCGATTACTGGAACGCGAACTGGGCCGAATTCGCGATGTTAAGCAAGGGCCAGACGGTGTTATCTACTTGCTTACCGATTCCGACAACGGTTCTATCTATCGAATCGAGTAGCGCTATAAAATGGGATAAGAACCATCTTCATCATGAGTTTCTTTGCCGGTCAGTGCCGGTGTAAAAACACACACGATGGTTAAGTCGCTTATTACATCCAGTCTGTGTTTATCGTGCTTATCCAGTGTGTACATGCTGCCAGGTTTGAGCCGATGCACGTCCCCAGAACCATGGTCGGTTAAATCAGCTTCACCTGCAATGATCAGGTTGGCTTCGATATGATTCTTGTATTGCATCTCAATGCTCTGCCCGGCAGCGCATGTCGTTTGGGTTAGGGTGAACCCAACGCCGTCATCTCGTAACAAATAGCGGGCGCTAGACCAGACGCCGGATTTTTCTTGATATCCGCCGCCGGCCTTAACGCTGTCCAGATCTTTAATGATCATGCTGCTGGCCCCGCAATTTTGTTAATCAATAATACGGGTATTGAGCACCTCTCCGCTGCGCGTGTCAAGTTCAACACTGACCGTATTATCGCCAATGGCTGCAGCGACATAGATCGAAGCACCATCGGTACTGTGCGCAATATTAACAAGCGAACCCTCGATCTTTGCAGTAGCATGACCGAGCATCTGCGCATCAGCGAATACATTATTAGCTGTAGTTACAGACCCATCGGCGTTTTGTATTTGCAAATCAACACTTGAACAGTCATCGCAAGCCTGACTGGACGTGCGTGAAACAAGGTACGCACCACCGTTGTCGCCCCCACGGGTTGTCAGTTCTATCGAGTGTTCTTTACCTTCAACACCATTCGCGTCTTGAACACGTAAGGTAAATCGGTAAGTTTGACCCGAGTTCAATCCATCGGCAAAGTAACTTAATGCATCAGAACTTGCGATCATTTGACCGTCTTGATAAACGTTGTAAAGATAGGCCGCTGCATCGCTAGCCGTGCTTCTATCCCAACTCAGCTCAAGTGCTGTGCGCGAATAAACGGTTCCACGTAAGTTAACGCCATCATCTTGCTGATCAGCGCTAGCTTGCGAACTGTCACCATCTCCTCGGGTGGTAAGACTGAGTTCTTGCTGATCAACTGCATTGCCATCAACACTGGCAATAAGTCTAAAAGTATAAGTAGTGGCTTGCGCAAGCGAGTTGTCGTAATAACTGGCGGCAGACCCTTGAAACACAACTTCACCATCTCTTTGCACCTCAAACTGCACGCCTTCAGGTGCATTGCTGGCAGACCAAAAAACTTCTGCTGAGGTTTTCGAATAAACCGCACTGGTAAACTGATCTATTGCATCACCACTAGTTTGACTATCGCTTGTGGCGAGCAATGTAGTGTTGGTCGATTGAACTTCTACTGCAACGGTGTTTGATCGTCCCCAGTTTCTCCAATCGGATTTATTCGTGGCAACGATAAAATACTCGCCGTTACTGGTGGCTGTCCAACTGGTGGCCGAGCCTGAAATTGTTTCCAACCACTCCCCCCCATCACGGTGAATATTGATTGACACCGCGTCAACCGCGTTCCAAAACAGGGATGCGCCACTCACGCTCAATACCGGCGCTTCAACTTGGTTGGATTGGGGCGCTGGATCATCTGCTGCGATCACCGGTGCCGGTGTCGGGGCAGGCTCAGGTTCTGGCTCAGGTTCTGGCTCAGGTTCTGGCTCAGGTTCTGGCTCAGGTTCTGGCTCAGGTTGTGGTGCCGGTGCAGGAGCCGGCTCAGGTTCTGGGGCTGGTGCAGGGTCCGGCGGCTGGCTTCCGCCCACCGTAGAAGATGCTCTGAAGCCATCGAACGCGTTTTGCGAATATCTGACCTCGTCGTATTTGAACAGTACGATGCGATCTATTGCGT